>NZ_JBSPTO010000074.1:0-1189 GCF_053850215.1 Mesorhizobium sp. f-mel | reverse complement strand
TGGGCTTGGAGGGGATCGTATCCAAGCGAGCGGATGCCCCCTATCGCTCAGGTGTGCAGACGAGCTGGCTCAAGGTGAAATGCATCAAGAGCGACACCTTCCCCATTGTTGCTTTCGTCGAGAAGCTCGGCGCCCATCCACGCCGCATTGCGTCCCTTTACATAGGCCGCTGGGAAGGCGATCGCCTGCTCTACGCTGGCAAGGCCCAAGGCGGCTACAGCTTGACGACAGCGCGGCATGTTAGAGAGCGGCTTGATCCACTGATCATCGGCAAGTCGCCTTTATCAGAGCCCATCGTGAAGCCGAAGGCGACCTGGATCAGACCAGAGGTCCTGGCCGAGGTGCAATTCAGCGGCGTCACCGATCGTGGCATCCTGCGCGAGGCAGTGTTCAAGGGCGTGCGCGAGGACCTCGTGACGATCCCGGCGAAGTCGCCCGCTCCTTCAAAGAGACGAGAGGCAGTCGGGCAACATGGGGTTCCTCGCGAGAACATTCTGCAATTGCTTCCGAATGCGGTTTCGCCCTCCAAGGAAGAGCTTGTGCGCTACTGGGAGCGGGTTGCTGATCAAGCGCTGATCCATCTCGGCCGGCGACCGCTGAGGCTGGTCCGCCATGCTTTTGGGGCCACCTTCTACCACAAGGGCACTCTACCGATGATTCCCGCGGCGGTGCATCAGTTGCGCGTCCAGAAGCGCGAGGGAGGCGAGGGCGTTCGCGTGTGGGTGGACGACCTTGCCGGTTTGCTCGGGCTGGTCGAGATGGATGCCGTAGAGGTGCATCCCTGGAACGCCACCGTTGACGATATCGAGCATGCTGATCGCGTCGTGCTGGACCTCGATCCGGGGGAGGGCATCGAGTGGGCGGAAGTGATCGAGACCGCGTTGGCGCTCCGCGACATCATGGAAGCGGCAGGTCTGGAGAGTTGGCCGAAGGTGACGGGCGGCAAGGGCATTCACTTAATGGGACCGCTTGAGACAAAGATGACCCACGACAGCGCCCGGCAATTGGCCAAGTCGCTCGCCCAGTGCCTTGTTGAGGCACGCCCCGGTCGTTATCTACTCTCTGCCGCTCCGGCAGCCCGAAGAGGTCGCATCTTTCTTGACTACCTTCGCAACGGACGCGGCAACACCGCGGTGGGAGCCTTCTCCCCACGAGCCCGACCGGGCTTCCCAATCGCCCATCCTGTAAC
>NZ_JBSPTO010000073.1:0-1200 GCF_053850215.1 Mesorhizobium sp. f-mel | reverse complement strand
GTCTTCCTTCAGAATTGCGTCGGAGATTTTCTCAGCCACCATGATCGTTGGAATGTTTGTATTGGCCCGGGGGCAGAATGGCATCACCGAAGCGTCGGCAATCCTCAAGCCGGAGACGCCGCGAACGCGGCCCGACGGATCGGTCACTGCAGTAGGGTCGGAGTCTGCCCCCATCCTGCAGCTCGACGTCGGATGCCAATTGCCCATCACGTTCTGATTGATAAACCGATCCAGATGCTTCTCGTCATTCATCAGATCTGAAATGCTATGGCCATCTGTTATGACGTGCTTAATGAGTTTGCGGCGTAGACGCGCAGAGCTGTCCATGAACAGCGACAGAACCGAGGTAAGTCCGTAATTAATGCCATTGATCTTGCTAACCCGCTTCACTCGTGCGTTCCAAGTTGATGGAAAAGGGTCGAGCGCCACGGCCGACAGTGGATCTTGCTGCATCAGGCGGGCCAGCAAACGGAAGCCCTGCTTCAGACGCTCGACGTCCCGCTTGTCGCTCAACCAGTTGAAATCCACCTCCGGCTCTACGGCATGAGAGCGATCCTTGAGCACGATAGTACCTGTTGAATAACTGCGATTGACCCACACACAAAGGGTTCCGAGGCGCTTGCCCAGCGGGTGCCAAGCCGATTTGGCAGCCGCCGATATAACCATATCCGTCGAAGGGCACCCATCGTAACCCGACGAGTAGCGAGCATGCATCTGGATATGCCCGCTGACATCGGGTGACATGCGATCGCCCGGCTTCAGATAGGCCGAAACGCAGATCGCCGGGTGCTCCTGAAGGTTCTGGCCCACACCTTTCAAGTCTGCAACAACTGGAATGTAGAGCTTTGCCAATTGCTCTGCCGGGCCTATCCCGGAGCGCATCAATATGGCGGGTGAATGGATCCCTCCAGCGCAGACGATCACGGTTGAAGCGCGATAATTCCGGCGTCCGGACTTGTTTTCCGTCTCGACGCCCGTGATCGCATTTCCTGACGAGGTCAGGCGCGTAACCGTCGTTTCCGACAAGATTGTCAAATTGGACCGAGAGCGGACGCTTTCGGACAAGTAGGCAATGGCAGCGGATACCCGGTGACCGTTGCGGTTGGTCAGCGGAACAACAGAGTAGCCGTCACCAAATTCACCGTTGAAGTCCGGCCTGAAATGAATACCCAAAGCTTCATATGCTTTCGACGCCGCTCG
>NZ_JBSPTO010000072.1:0-1253 GCF_053850215.1 Mesorhizobium sp. f-mel | reverse complement strand
GAAAACCCATGACGATCATCTTCACGCCGGCCGCGATCTGAAGCACGCGTCCGGCGCGCTTCATGCCTTTCTCTTTGGCGAGGCTTTCGGTGAAAAAACGGACGGAAGGATCGGAACATCCACGCCGCTGAACGGGTGCCGAGCTGTGCGATCCCGTTCGACGAGGTTGAGGAAAGCGCCGCTGAATGCGGGTCTGCACGCTGCCGATGGAACGGCGTGGTGCGCCCACTACCGCGTTGCCGGGCCATATTAGCGATCTGGCCCGGCGCGAGAGCACTCCACGTCCACAGAACGGGATTGCACCGGCCGTCACCACTGTCAAAAAATGGCGAAGTGGTGATCCGGCACGGTATCGACGCTTAGCTTTTCCCGCGCTTTGGCGATTAAGCGTTCCAGCGTGGGAATCTCGGGCACCCCTCCGATCACTTCGTCGCCGAGAACCAAGGCCGGCGTGCCGGTGATGTACAACTGCGTGGCGAGCTCGCGATTGCGCTCGAGGGTGTCTTCGATGGCGGGATCTTCCATGTCCCGCTTGAGCTTCTCAACGTCCAGGCCCACCTGTCGTGCGATAGTCAAAATGGAGAATTCGCTGACCTGGCCGCGAGCAGCCATAAGGGCGTGATGAAACGGCTCATATTTTCCCTGTTTGCGGGAGGCGAGCGCCGCCACTGCGGCGAATTTGGAACCCGGTGCCTTGCCCGGATACTCTTTGTAGACAACCTTCAGCTTGGGATCGTTCTTGAGGGCTTGCTGGATGATAGGGTCTTCCGCCCGGCAGTGCCGACAGTTGTAGTCCAAAAACATCACCAGAGGGACGTCGCCATTCGGGTTGCCAGCAGTTGGCGCAGAGGGATCGTTGAAGAGTGCGTCGCGCCGCTCCGGAATGAGCTTCCGCCAATCCGCCTTGAGCAGGCGATGGTTTTCGCGCTGGCGCAGGTGGTCTATAACAGGCGCTGCAAGCCCGGCAAGAAGCAGGGCCAGGATTAAAAGAGCGATATGGCCGGCTCTTGGTTCAGGCATGGGTCAGGCTCCAATCAACAGTGAACGGCAGGGCCGCAAAGAGGGCTTGCGGACCGCGGGACTGGCGCTTCCGTTTGCAGGTCATAAGAATCAACATACTGTCTCCTGAATCGAGGTGGGCTCCTCACGCCCGGGCATCTCCCGTCGCTGCGCTCCGGTCGAACGTTGCGCCCAATGTCGTAGCAAGTTCCGTGCCAATTGCAACAGCGCCGACAAACGCGCAGGTTTCCGGG
>NZ_JBSPTO010000071.1:0-1300 GCF_053850215.1 Mesorhizobium sp. f-mel | reverse complement strand
GGGGCGTGAGGAAGTTCACCTCAAATTGCTCTTCGGAAACAGCACGCGATCGGGTTTTGCATTCATTCGCGCCAGCATTTCCTTGATCAAGCGTGTTTTGGTGCGCCCCGCTTCCTTCGGCGGCACGAGGTAACGCACGATGGCCTCGAGCCAGGTGTTTTCACTGACGCGAAAATGAACCACGGGATGCTCCTTCACTTCGAGTTCGTCCACCGGCGTTTGCGACAGGATGTGCTTATAGACCTTCACCTTCTGGCTCATGATGTCGCCGATCTGCTCGTCAACGACCTCTCTCATGGTTTTCGCTACGAATTCCAGATCGCTTTCATAAGCGAGCTGGAACTTGATTTCGTTCCAGACATAGGGAAACAGCGGCCAGGAATAGTTGAAGACCGGCGTGTCAAACACGGTGGAGTTCGGAAACTTGATGACGCGTCCGCTTGGATGATCGGTCCAAAGATGTTCGCCGCCGAATTCCCATAACGTCGTGTCGAGATAGCTGACATCAATGACATCGCCATGGGCATCGCCGATGCGAATGCGGTCGCCAACGCGATAAGGCGCCCTGGCCAGAATATAAATCCAGGCGATGAAACTGGAGATCGGCATTTGCAGCGCAAAGCCGAGAATCAGTGAAATCAGGCCGAGTGAAACAACCGCAGCGTACCAGTTCACAAATAAGACCGAAATGGCCACGAAGACGATGGCGACGACGACGACCAATCGAAAAATACGTTGCAGGTTGAAACGCGAAACACGATTGGGAATTCGGCCAATGAGAAAGACTTCGATAACATTGGCAACGGTCAGCATAACGAAAATGAGAAGGCCGCCCCTGACGTAGTTCAGCACGCGAACGCGCAAAGGCGCATCAAGCCATTCTAAGCGCCAATTGATCAGGACTTGGATACCAAAAAGCAGCAAGGCGGCGGCAGCGAAACCAACCGTCCACCAGACATCTTGCTTGCGAAGGCTGAAGCGGAATTTTTCCTCGGGCTTTTTCGCCTTCTGTTCCAAAGTTTCTGGATCAGCAGTCTGTTGCGCGGCCCGTTCGAGTCGGGAAAGGTTCTCCTGTTCCTTGGCGCGCGGTTCCATGGGTTCACCTCCCGATGTGGCCATCAACACCCAGCCAGTGCCTTCTCGTTCCTCGACGGCGGCATTCCGGCAAACGACCCGATGTCAGTCGCTGACCGGTTCCTTGCCGGTCCCCGAAAGCTGGCCTTCATTCCGGCGGCCCCGTCCTTGGTGAAATAGGGCGGCAGCAGAAAGATGCGACGGCGCCGCCATATTCGGCAAATGC
>NZ_JBSPTO010000070.1:0-1454 GCF_053850215.1 Mesorhizobium sp. f-mel | reverse complement strand
GCGAGCCCCAGTCGGTTACGACCGCCTCGACTTTGGTCGTCCCCATCTTCTTGAGAACGTCCAGCGTCATCGCGTTCACTATCCCGAGGGGCTCTCCGTTGGCTCCGGGATAGGCGCTGGGAGGCTCGTTGGAGAAGCCGAGGCGGATGGTTTCTCCATTCTTGATTCTCTCGAGCAGCGACTCCGCCGATGCCGAACCGGCAAGCGAGGCGACCGCCATCGCCGCAATACCGAGTGCCGCCATCCCCTTCAAGATTGTAGATTTAAAGCTGTGGTTTTCCTGCTTCCGCTTGACCATTGGGTAGTCCTCCCGGTTCGGTTTTTGCCATCGTCTCCCAAAACGCATCCTGAGACATTCGGCGGTTCCCATCATCATGGGCGCCGTAGAGTCGCGCTTCGCTTGCCCTAGTTTCTTCTAGCGCGGCCACTCGGCACCAGCTTCAATATAGCAGTGCGATGGACGTTCCTTGCGCTGATTTCTCAGCAGACACGCAGGAAATCGGCGTATCTTCCCCAAGGGCGCAGATTTTCATCAAACCGATGCCAAATCAAGCTGAGCACATCCGCCTGTCGCAACATAGGCCGGATTTCGCTGTCTCGACCCTCGACCAAGAGCGTTGTCCGGTGCGCTTGGCCGTGTTTCTTCCGTTGACAGACGCCACGCATGGGAAATGCTCGCAGGCGAGGCAAGCATGCAGCTCGGCCAACCTGAAGGAGCGGATTGGCCAACGATAAGAAGCGGCGTTGCTTATGGGCATTGGCTGGTCAGCCATACTGAGCGCAAGGGGGTGAGGTTTCTGGCCGCTCCCGCTTGGGTGCAATGCTTGCCCCATCGGAATAGTAGCGATCCGACCTGATGTCGCCGCCGGATTTGCGCCCTTTCCTCAGAGCCGTCATCGTATATCTGGATGTAGTCCGCCGCGTGCTCGTTTAGCTGGCCAATTGCTCGCATCGGAGAGATCTTTTGATCAGTGCAAACCGGACGAACATGGGATGTGTGCAAAAATACAAACCATCGAGCTGCCGAGCTGCGGTCGGCGAAATCTCAACTGTGAGCGGCTGATCCCTGAGAAACACCGGGCGCCCGATTTCAAACGGGACACCCCAAGCGACGCACGAGCCGGAATGTGCGAACGGAGCTGTCGCCGCCAGCTCGGCTGAAACGTCTCGATGGCCTGCAAGCTCTCGAACGTGAAGTTGCCATCAAAGCTGACAGGCCGGAACAGTGGCGAAGCGTGGCCGGCGCGGTAGGCGCTCATGCTTCAGTCCTCCATCTCCTCAGGTTGCTGGCCGACCAGTGATCAGCAGGTCTTTTTGAGTTCTCGACGTGACGGTCGAGTGTTGCTCAACAGGCAGCAGGTTGTGAACGTGCCAATACGTCGATCCGGTCTTCCTTCAGAATTGCGTCGGAGATTTTCTCAGCCACCATGATCGTTGGAATGTTTGTATTGGCC
>NZ_JBSPTO010000006.1:0-220911 GCF_053850215.1 Mesorhizobium sp. f-mel | reverse complement strand
CCCAAACAAGACGCCAAATCCCCCGCAAACAAGCGAACAACCGCTGCAATCTCGCCGCCGCCAGATTTCGCTCGCAACTGTGCAACAGCCCCACAGGGGGAGAAGGGAAGAGGCGCTCAATGCCTGAAATGCCTCACGCCGGTAAACACCATAGCGATGCCGTGGGCGTCGGCGGCGGCGATGACATCGTCGTCGCGCATCGAGCCACCCGGCTGGATGACGGCGGTAGCGCCGGCTTCGATCGCAGACAGCAGCCCGTCGGCAAACGGGAAAAAGGCATCCGAGGCGACGACAGAATTTTTGGTCAGCGGCTCGGCCAGACCGGCAGCCTCGACCGCGTCGAGCGCCTTGCGCGCGGCGATGCGTGAGGAATCGACCCGGCTCATCTGGCCGGCGCCGATGCCGACGGTGGCACCGTCTCTGACATAGACGATGGCGTTCGACTTGACGTGCTTGGCGATGCGGAAGGCGAATTTGAGATCGGCCATTTCGGCCGGCGTCGGCGCGCGCCTGGTCACCACTTTCAGGTCGAGGTCGTCAACCACCGCATTGTCACGGCCCTGGACGAGCAATCCGCCGGAAACGGATTTCACGGTGGTGCCGGCCGCGCGCGGATCGGGCAGGCCGCCGGTGACAAGCAAACGCAGATTTTTCTTGGCGGCGACGATGCCGATTGCTTCTTCCGAGGCGCCTGGCGCGATAATGACCTCGGTGAAGGTTTTGACGATCTCTTCGGCGGCCTCGGCATCGAGGGTCCGGTTCATCGCGACAATGCCGCCAAAGGCCGACACCGGATCGCAGGCCAGCGCCTTGGCGTAGGCCGCCTTCAGCGAGGCGCCTTCGGCGACGCCGCACGGGTTGGCATGTTTGATGATGGCGACGGCGGCGGAGCGGGCCGGATCGAACTCGCCGACCAGTTCGAAGGCGGCGTCGGTGTCGTTGATGTTGTTGTAGGAAAGCTGCTTGCCCTGAAGCTGGCGCGCAGTCGCGACGCCCGGCCGCTTGTCGCCGTCGACGTAGAAGCCGGCGCTCTGGTGCGGGTTCTCGCCGTAGCGCATCACCTGGTCCAGCCTGCCGCCGAAGACGCGCCAGGTGGGATGCTCGATCTCCAGCGCTTCGGCGAACCAGCCGGAAATCGCCGCATCATAGGTGGCGGTGCGGGCGAAGGCCTTGGCCGCCAGCTTCTTGCGGAAATCCAGCGAGAGCGAGCCGAAATTCATCTCCAGTGCGTTGAGCACCGAGGCATAGTCCTCGGGATCGGTGACGATGGCGACATAGGCGTGGTTCTTGGCCGAGGCGCGGATCATCGCCGGGCCGCCTATGTCGATGTTCTCGACGATCGAGGCGTAAGCGGCGCCGGAGCGGCGGACATCCTCGAAAGGGTAGAGATTGGAGACGACGAGATCGATCGGCTCGATGCCATGATCGCGCATCGCCGCGGCGTGTTCGGGATCGTCGCGCACGCCGAGCAGCGCGCCATGCACGGACGGATGCAGCGTCTTGACGCGGCCGTCCATGATCTCTGGAAAGCCGGTAAGGTCGGAGACGTCGCGGACGGCCATGCCTGCCTCGGCGATCGCCTTTGCCGTGCCGCCGGTGGAGACCAGCTCGACGCCGGCCGCGGCCAGCGCCCTGGCGAAATCGATGAGCCCGGTCTTGTCGAAGACGGAAAGCAGCGCGCGGCGAACGGGAACGAGGTCGGGCGCGGGAATGTTCTTGGCGGCGACGGCCATGGGCTGGCGGCCTTTCACGGCTGGTTGGGAAAGTGTCCGCGCGCCGTAGCACATGGCGACCGGAAATCAAGCCGTTAGAGCGACGTGCGTCCACTTGGACGCACAGAGTACGCTCTAACATTTTTCGGCCTACGCATCGTACTTTCCGAAAATCGATTCCGGTTTTCGGGCCGATGCGTTACAGCATCCTTTGCTCCAGGCCTGGACCATTCGCCGCTGCCACCTGCAGTCTCAGCTTTTTGCCGGATGACCGGCGATGGCCGTTCGCGTCAGTTGCCAATGGACTTCGGAAACCTCCGATGCCTTGAAGGCCAGCACGACCTGCCGGCTGCGGCGCGGGCCGCCAAGACCGGCGAAATAAATCGATTCCTCGACCTCGGGGGCTACCTCGGTGCAGGTGAACACCCATGTGTCGGCCTGTTCGGCGGTCAGCACCAGGCGGCCATGCTCGTCCTGGAGCAGGCCTATGTCGGGATGGATGTGGAAGCGTACGGTGACGAAATCGCGGCCGTTGTTGCGGATCGCAGCATTGCCCGGCCGCAGAAGGCGATCCCTGCCGGCGAGCACATTGCCGTTCGTCGACAATTTCAGTTCGCGCTCATGCAGGAAGCCGAAGCGCGCGACATAGCCGTCGTGGCGAGCGAGAAAACCCTGGCTGCCTTGCTGATCGGTGCGCTTGCAAAGCACATGCTGCGGGCCGCCGATCAACGGCATGCCGAGCAGGTCGTTGACGCGCAGCGAGTGGCTGAAACGCGCCGACGAGGTGTCGTTGATGGTGGCGGTCGAATGGGCGGCCGTGGCGCGGGCAAGCGGCCGGAATTCGGCGGCGCCATAGGTGTCGACGCCGGCGTTGACGACATAGTGGCGGCGGCCGGAAGACAGCTCGAAGGCCAGGCATCCGGCGTGCGCCGCGTTGGAAACATCGATAGGCGGCGGCGGGCCGGTATCGGCGATCACGGTGACGCCGCCCATGGAGAGGCGCTCGTAGCCCGAATGCGGCGCGTGCAGCAACGGCGCGCCGGCGGTGTCGTCGTGGCGCAGAATGGTGGCGATGCGGTCATGGATGGTCGCGCCCATGCCGTTGAAGCGGGCGAGGCTGCCGTCCTGGTGGCGAAAGAAACGCAGCGCCGGCAGCATGCGATCGATGGCGCCCATCAGCGCCGCCGGCGGCGTTTCGGCTTGATTGGCATAGGTCTGGCGCAGCGGCAGAAGATCGGCGAGGGTTTCAAGAACGGCCATCGGATTGCGGGAAATATGGCCGCCGTCCGGCAGAATCTGACGGTCGAGCTCCTCGGCGAGGTTGCGTGTCGCACCGCGCAGCGCCGATGGCGGTGCCGGCAGTGACAGAGCGGCGAAGGCAAGCGCGATGCGGGCGCGCAGCCTGTCCTTGCCGTCCGGCATTTCGCGTGCCATCGCCCTGAGATAGCGGATCTGCATGGCCAGCGATTTCAGGAAGGCGCGGTAGAAGGGAAATTCAGCGCCCTGCAGCACCACCGAGGAATGCTGCAGCCAGGCAATGACGCGCTTGGCCGTCGTGCCCGGCTCCCAGGCGACACCGGAAATGTTGCTGCCATGGATAGTGATCCAGTCGGAGACCAGCGCGCGGGCATTGGCTGCGGCAAGCTCGGTGCCGGCGGCGCGCATATGGCGCAGCCAGCGAAAACCGTGCAGCGCCTTTTGCCAGCCGGGATTGGGCACGGCAATCTGGAAGGGCGACTTGCCGCCGGTCTCGACCAGATGCCCCGACAGCGGATAGCGGCCATAATAGATCTCGAGCGCGATCTGCGGGTCGGCCAGGCGCAGGTCCGGCGGAGCGATCAACACCCGTTCCGGCGTGCGGCCGGAGTAGCGCCAGCGATGGAGCGGCCCGGCACGCAGGCGCCGGCGCGTCTTGCGCCAGAACTCCTTCGCGACAAGCGTCCATAGACGCGTCGTGCTGCTGGCAGCGATCGCCAAAAGCCCTCCTCATACCCCTCAACCCGAAGACAAGTTATATGCTTCAAGAACTTATGCGAAGGCGAATTCCATGGAGGCCTTGGCGTTCAGCCTGTTTTCCGCAGGATTCTTCCTAAAATACTCGACAAATCCTCAGCATTAGCCGGCTCTGCGAAAGCGGGCGGCGAAGAAGCCGTCCAGGCCGGACCGTTCCGGTGACCCGAGCTCCAGATCGGCGGGCGTGGTGCGCAGCGTGCCTTGCGGCGTCAGGAACGGATCGATGCCGGCGATCTCGCCCGGGCGGAGCGGATCGTCGACGATGTCCGCCGTCCCGGCGAGGAACGCGCGGTAAAGCGCCTCGCCTTCGAGCGGGTCGAGCGAACAGTTGGAAAAGACGATGCGGCCGCCGGGCCTGACCAGGGTGACGGCTCGAGCGAGCAGCCTTCGCTGCAGATCGGCGAGTTTTTCGATGTCGGCCGCTGTCTTCGTCCAGGGCACGTCGGGATGCCGCCGCACCGTGCCGGTCGAAGAGCACGGTGCATCGAGGAGAACGGCGTCGAACAGTTGTTCCGGCTCATATTTGAGCAGATCGGCCTGGACGATCTCTGCGGACAGACCAAGCCGTTCGAGATTCTGCGATAGCCGCGCCAACCGGTTCTTCGAGGTATCGACGGCGGTTACATTGGCGCCGCCGAGAATGAGCTGAGCGGTCTTGCCGCCGGGGGCGGCGCAGAGGTCGGCGACGCGCAAACCCTTGATGTCGCCGAAGAGCCGGGCCGGAAGGCTGGCGGCGGCATCCTGAACCCACCAGGCACCGTCTTCGAAGCCGGGAAGTTCGGTGACGGAGGCGCTGAGCTTTTCCACTCGCACCGTGCCGGTCGGCAGCACGATGCCGCCGAGCCGCTCGGCCCACAGCGCGGGGTCGGACTTGATGGTGAAGTCGACTGGTGCCTCGTGCCGATGAGCGGCGAGAATTTGCCTGGCCTTGTCGACGCCATAGGCGGCTTTCAGCCGGTCGGAAAACCACTTCGGCGCTTCGTCGGTGGCGGCAAGCGCTGCAGCCAACTCGGCCTGCTTGGACCGCGCCAGCGTGCGCAGCACGCCGTTGACGAGACCGGAGAAGCGCACTGTGCGCGGATCGGATTTGGCGTGGGTCACGGCAAGGTCGACGGCGGCGCTGTCGGGAATGTCGAGGAACAGGATCTGTGCCGCTGCTACATGCAGAATGTGCGAAAGCGCGGTGGCGTTGGGCGGCAGCGGCTTTTCCAGGCGACGGGCCAGCAACCCTGATATGGTCATGCGGAAGCGCAGCGCAGTAACCAGTATGGCGCGCACCAGCGCTCGATCGCGCAGGTCGAGCGCCTTGTATTGCGGATGGCCGTTCTCATGGTCGGTCAGTCCGTCTAGCGGCGTCCTCGCATCGATGACGGCGGCAAGCAGCCGTGCCGCCGCCTTGCGCGCGGCGAGACCAGCGACGGGCTCGTCGGGGCTCGCTGCATTGTTTTCATGATCGCCTGAAATTCGGTGCCGGCGTTTCGCTTGGCTCACGACCACGGACCCTTGGGTCCGGTCGGATTGCGGCCCCAGGGATTGGATTTCGGCCTGGCCGGTTCAGTCGACTGCTCAGGCTGCTCGGCTGCCTTCTCCCACGGGCCCGACGGGCGCTGCACGTCCGCCTGCCGCGGCATCGGGGCCTGCCGCTGAGCGGGGGCGGATGCCATATCCCGCGCCATCGCCTGCAAGGCCGCGATGCGGTTGTCGGTGCTCGGGTGGGTGGAAAACAGGCTGTCCATGCGCTCGCCGGAAAGAGGATTGATGATGAAGAGGTGGGCGGTCGCCGGATTGCGCTCGGCATCCGGGTTGCGGATGCGTTCGGCGCCGCGGGCGATCTTGTCAAGGGCCGAGGCAAGCCAAAGCGGCTGTCCACAGATCTCGGCGCCGCGCCGGTCGGCCTCGTATTCGCGGGTGCGGCTGACCGCCATCTGCACGATCATCGCGGCAAAGGGCGCCACGATCATCGCCACCAGCACGCCAATAATGCCAAAGGAATTGTTGTTGTCGCGGTTGCCGCCGAAAAAGAAGGCGAAATTGCCGAGCATCGAGATCGCGCCGGCAAGCGTTGCGACAACCGTCATGGTCAGCGTGTCGCGGTGCTGCACATGGGCGAGCTCGTGCGCCATGACAGCCGCGACCTCCTCATGCGACAGTTGCTGCAACAGTCCGGTGGTGGCGGCGACCGCGGCATTCTGCGGGTTGCGACCGGTGGCGAAAGCGTTGGGCTGCGGGTTGTCGATCAGATAGGTTTTCGGCATCGGCAGGCCGGCCTGTCTGGCGAGGCTCTGCACGATGGCGTAATATTCCGGCGCGTTCCTTTCGTCGACCTCGACAGCGCGGTTCATCGACAGCACCATCTTGTCGGCGTTCCAATAGCTGAACAGGTTCATAGCGGCGGCAATCAGCAAGGCGATCACCATGCCGCCCGACCCGCCGATCAGATAGCCGACGCCCATGAACAGCGCCGTCATCGCTGCCAAAAGCATAGCAGTGCGAAGTGTGTTCATTGTTTGCTCCGTTTCTGCCGGCGCTGCGGAAAAATGGTCGATCCTTGTCGGCTCATCGTTATATGATGGGAAACGTGTCACCCTGTTTCAATCCGCCGGGAAAATCGCATGATCGACGAAACCAGTAAAACAGGCGAAGCCAGCAATACAAACGCCGATCCCGGTTACGGCGCGCCGCAAAAGACGCTGACGCCGGCAGCCCGCCGCGCTTTGGCGGAGGCGGAAGCACGGCGCGAACGCTATCGCCAGCAGGAAGCCGCGGTGCCGAAGGAGATCGGCGGCCGTGGCGGCAAGGAACCGGGCCGCTATGGTGACTGGGAGGTCAAGGGCCTGACCAGCGATTTTTAGGCACGACAGGATACCGGAGGGTCAGCAGACCTCGGCGGCGCGCTCCGGCTCAATGGCGATCCAGCCGCGGTCGTCGACAGCAATGCCGATCGCGTCATAACCGGCGATCGCAGCATGCGGCGTTTGCAACGGATGCTGGTGCGTGGCGCTGATCACCACGACCGCAGCACCTGCGGCCTCGGCCGCCGATATACCGGCGGGCGCATCTTCGAAAACGAGACAGTCGCGCGCATCGACGCCCAGCCGCTCGGCCGCCAGCCGGAAGCAATCGGGAGCCGGTTTGCCGTGGGAAACGTCCTCGGCCGCGACAAGTGTGGCGGGAAGCGGGATGCCTGCGGCCGCGATGCGAAGGAGAGCCAGCTCGCGCGGCGCGGAAGTGACGATGGCCCAGCGCTCGGGCGGCAGCGACGCCAGAAACGCCGCGGCGCCGGCAATCGGAAGGATGCCGTCGATATCGGCCGCCTCGGCCTGCAGAAGCGCATCGGCCTCGCGCATTGGATCGACGCCTGGAAGCGCCAGCCGAGCGATGGTCTCGATCGCCCGCACGCCGTGGATCGTCGGCAGGAATGCGGCAACGTCGAGACCTTGCCGGCGTGCCCAATCTGCCCAGACCCTTTCTGCCGCGGCAATCGAATTGACCACCGTGCCGTCCATGTCGAACAGGAAGGCTGCGAATTTCTTGCCTGCGAACATCTGCTATCCTGGGAGATTGTTTTGGAGGGACCAAAAGCCTGTCGACGACCGTAACGTGGCGTCGGCTGCGTGGGAAGGCGCGAGATCGCCTTTTCGACAATACGAGGGAACCACGGCGATCCGTCTCGCGTTGACCGAACTGTCTTCCACGATGCTCAAAAACGGGGAACCGCGATGCTGATTCGGCTCGGCTACGAAATTGCCATCGACTGTGCTGAAGCCACCCCGGTGATTTCGCTGCTCGAGATCCACAAGGAGCGCCAAGCCGATATCAAGCGGCAGACGCGCGTGCTGACCTCGCCTTCCGTCCCAACCCGGCTCTATCACGATCTCTATGGTAACACCTGCCGCCGCGTTACGGCGCCGGGCGGCGGCTTTCGCATTCTTTACGACGCCGTCGTCGAGGACAGCGGCGAGACCGACGAGGTCAACCCGTTGGCCAGGGAAGTGCCGGTGGCGGAGTTGCCCGACGACGTGCTGTGCTATCTGCTCGGCAGTCGCTATTGCGAAACCGATCATCTCAGCGATCTGGCCTGGCAGGTTTTCGGGCATGTTCCATCCGGCTGGGCGCGGGTGCAGGCGATCGTCGACTATGTCCACAACCGCCTGTCGTTCGGTTACGGCTATGCGCGCCCGACCCGCACCGCGGCGCAGGCGCATGAAGAGCGCGTCGGCGTCTGCCGCGACTTCGCTCATCTGGCGATCACGCTCTGCCGCTGCATGAACATCCCCGCCCGCTACGTGAACGGCTATCTCGGCGACATCGGCGTACCGGTCGACCCGGCACCGATGGATTTTTCGGCGTGGCTGGAAGTGTTCCTCGACGGCAAGTGGTACACGTTCGATCCCCGCCACAACATGCCGAGGATCGGCCGCGTCGTCATCGCGCGCGGCCGCGACGCGACGGACGTGCCGCTGCTGCACAGTTTCGGCCCGCACCGGCTCAGCCTGTTCAAGGTCTGGACCTACGAGCAGGAAAGCAACCTGTTCAATCCGCCCCATCGCGGCGTCGACAGGACCGCCAGCGCGCAGATGCTGGCATAAAAGCGCAAGCGCGAACGGCATGCGCCCCTTATTGCGATAATCCGGACTGTCCTACGGATCTGATGCGCCTGATCCGCTTCGGCACAGAACCTCTGTGCCGGATCGGGATCGCGTTCTTGTGCTCCACGGCACACGTCAGGATCATGGTAAGCGCTTCGTAAACGAAACTGCCGCAGCGCCTTTTCGTTTACCGATTGTTCATCTTGCCGCATTTCGAAACCAAGCAGAAACAACGGTTTGACAATGAGCCGCTGGCGTTGGTCCCTTGGCGGCGCCATTCCGGCCGGAATCCTGCAATGCGCCTTCACACGGCTTTGAGGTCGTGGCGAATGGAGGCGGAAGCATGCGGCATTTTGGGGGTCTTGTTCACGCGATCGGCGGCTTTGCCAGAGATCGAAGCGGAAACCTCGCGGTTCTGCTCGGCATGGTCGCGTCGGTTCTTGCGCTCGGTGTCGGCTTTGCCGTCAACGTTTCCCAGCTCTACAACGCCAGGTCGAGCCTGCAAGGCGTGGTCGATGCGGCGGTGACCTCGACAGCACGCGACCTGACGACCGGCGTCATCAAGGAGGCCGATGCCAACAAGTCGGTGCAAGCGTTTCTCGATGCCAACAGCCGAGCGGGCATCCTGAACGCCGACCAGATCGTCCTCGACCAATTGGCCGTCGACAAAATCGCCAAGACGGTTCAGGCGGACGTCCATGTCAATGTCGGCCTTTATTTTCCAATTTTCGGCATGGGCGACATGCAACGTGTCGCTGCATCGACGACAGCGCTCTATTCGGACAAGACGATCGAGGTGGCGATGATGCTCGACGTGACCGGATCGATGGCCGCCAACTGGTACACCAAGACAAACAAAATTGGCGACCTGCAGGTTGCGGCTTCGAAGGCCGTGAAGGATCTGCTTAAATGGAACCGCGCCAACAGCGATCCGCGTATACGCGTAGCCATCGTTCCGTACGCCGAAGCGGTCAACACCGGCGGATTGGCCAGCACGGTCTTCGTCGAGACGAGATATGGACCAAAGGTGCCGCCGCCCATCGATGCGCCGGTTCAAGTATCGGCCACCCCCGCGCCGGACAAATGCGCCACCGAACGCAAGGACAAGGACGGCTATGCCGATTACTCACCCGATGGGCCTTACACGGAGCGATTGGATAACAATGGCAGGCGGTATCTGGCTAAGGTAAACCGCGACTATCGGATGGGGACGTGTCCGTCCGCGGCACTCGTTGCACTGACAGCCGACGAGACAAAGCTGCTCGGCACGATCGCAGGCTTCAAGGCGGCAGGCGTTACGGCCGGCGGCATCGCCGCGCAATGGGGCTACTACATGCTGTCGCCGTCGTGGCGCTCAGCCATAGCCGAAGCCGGTCAGGGTGTCGGTCCCGCCAATTTCGACAGAAGGAAGGTGGCCAAGATCGCCATTCTGATGACCGATGGCCAGTTCAATACAGCTTTTGCCAAGGGGCGCGGTGAGCCCACCTCACAGGGTCAGGGCCAGACCGCACGAAATAACGCCGAAGCCATCTGCGACAACATGAAGCGCGATGGGATCGAGATATTCACGATCGGCTTTGCCCTGAACGATCCGACCATGACGGTGAACGAGAGGGACCAGGCAAAGAGCGTGCTCAAGAATTGCTCCACGGCAGACACGTCTTCGCTGAAGCATTACTACGAGGCTGCCACGGGGGCGGAGTTGACCGCCGCATTCGACGAGATCACCCGGAACATCGAGAAGCTTACCATCAAGCGCTGACGCATCGGCTCGAAAATCGGATTGGATTTTCGCAAAGCGCGATGCACAGATTCAAAGTTTGATGCGTACTTTGTGCGTCCAAGTAGGCGCACGCGCCTCCAACGTGCCCACAGCGAGTCGGACGCGCGATTACAGAACAGGAATTGCAGGAACGGAAAAGGCCGCCGCTTCTTGCGAAGCCGGCGGCCTTCCGTGTTTCCGTCCATGGCGCGGCTCATGGCGGCGACGTTACCTTAAGGTGCTGGAGCGTCCTTTGCGCGTCCAAAGGGCGCGCGGCGCTCCAGGCGTCGCCAGCCGCGCATCTCGCGCCTTAACGGGAAGACTGCTTCCCGAAAGTGCAATCCGCTGAGGCCACGTTCTGGAAAACGAAATCACTCGACATCGGATCACCTCCTTTCGATTTGTTGAACACGCCCTCATGATGGGGTGTCGATCCGCAAATGGCAAGGCGCCATGGTGAAAATGCCGTGCGAGCTTGTCGCTGGCGGCTTGCGACTGTCCGATCGGACAGGCAAAGTCGCCGTGGAACGCCAGCGTACTGAGCAGGGGAGGACGGGGATGGAGGCAGCCGAGAGAGCCGCACGGATCGTTCGAACGGTTATCGAGACGTTGCAGCCGGGTTTCGCGGTCAGGCTGTGGACCGGCGAGCGGATCGGGCCCGCCACAGGACCCGTGCTCACCATAAACGACCAGGACATCGTCTGGCAGGTGATGCGTCGGCCCAACCTCTCGACCCTGATCGAAATGTGGATTTCCAAGACCATCGACGTGGAAGGCGGATCGCTGTTCGATTTCTACGCTCTGCCTTCGCACGGCAAGCTCAGGACGAAGCTAAAGTCGTTGCCCAAGCTCGCGGTCCTGCGTGACCTGCCGGCCGTGCTGTTTTCGAGAAAACAGATGA
The DNA here is from genome assembly GCF_053850215.1 of Mesorhizobium sp. f-mel. Classification (NCBI taxonomy): domain Bacteria; kingdom Pseudomonadati; phylum Pseudomonadota; class Alphaproteobacteria; order Hyphomicrobiales; family Phyllobacteriaceae; genus Mesorhizobium; species Mesorhizobium sp. f-mel. The sequence continues at coordinate 209,934 of NZ_JBSPTO010000006.1, read as the reverse complement.
CGGCGCGGACCGACCTTTCCGGGCGCAACCCCTTCGTCAGCGGGTCGAACAGGCAAGCGATCCAGCACCACTACGACATTTCGAACGCCTTCTACCGGCTCTTCCTCGACGAACGCATGGTCTATAGCTGCGGCTATTTCACCGATTTCGCCAATGGCATCGACCAGGCGCAGAAAGACAAGCTCGATCATATCTGCCGCAAGCTCCGGCTGACGCCCGGCGAAAAGCTGCTCGACATCGGCTGCGGCTGGGGTGCCATGCTCATCCATGCCGCGAAAAATTACGGCGTCGTCGGCCATGGCGTTTCGCTGTCGGAAGCCCAGACCCAGCTCGCCCGCGAGCGCATCCGCGCTGAGGGACTGGAGGATCGCATCACCATCGAGATAAAGTCCTATGCCGAGCTGTCCGGCTCCTTCGACAAGATCTCGTCAATCGGCATGTTCGAGCATCTGGGCCTCGCTAACCACGCCGCTTATTTCTCGACCATTCATCGCCTGCTCAAGCCGGGCGGCATCTATCTGCATCACGCCATCACCCGGCGCGACAAGGGCAGCATCAAGAAGACCTTGCGCAAGGGCCCGGAATTCAAGGCGCTGATCAAATACATCTTTCCCGGCGGTGAGCTCGACACGATCGGCATGACGCTCGGCAATCTCGAAGCGCACGGCTTCCTCGTCTACGATGTCGAGAATTTGCGCGAGCACTACGCCCGCACCTGCCGTCTATGGGCCGAGCGCCTCCACGCACGCTTCGACGAAGCGATCGCCGAGGTCGGCGAAGCCAAGGCGCGCCTCTGGCTGCTTTATCTCACCGGCTGTTCGATCACTTTCGAACGCGCCTCGGCGCAGGTTTTTCAGACCGTCGTCACCAAGCGCGCGCGGGGCCCAAGCGGCCTGCCGCCGACGCGAGCGGACCTTTATCGGTAGCGCGGGGACGAGCCGATCTCATCCAATTGGGTTTCTGCCGACCGTCGATCGGATGTTTCTTATCCCCTCTTGTTCTGCCGGTTGGCGACGAGGTCGTCGACGACCGCCGGGTCGGCCAGCGTCGACGTATCGCCGAGCGCGGCAAAATCGTCCTCGGCGATCTTGCGCAGGATGCGTCGCATGATCTTGCCCGAGCGGGTTTTCGGCAGACCCGGAGCGAACTGGATCTTGTCGGGCGTGGCGATGGCGCCGATGTCCTTGCGGACATGGGCGACGAGTTCCTTGCGCAACTCCTCGCTCGGCTTCTCGCCGGCCATCAAAGTGACGTAGCAGTAGATGCCCTGGCCCTTGATGTCGTGCGGATAGCCGACGACGGCGGCTTCGGAGACTTTCTCGTGCGAAACCAGTGCTGATTCGACCTCGGCCGTGCCCATGCGGTGGCCGGAGACATTGATGACGTCGTCGACGCGGCCTGTGATCCAGTAGTAGCCATCAGCGTCGCGCCGGCAGCCGTCGCCGGTAAAATATTTGCCCTTGTAGGTGGAAAAATAAGTCAGCTCGAAGCGTTCGTGGTCGCCATAGACGGTGCGCATCTGGCCCGGCCACGAGTCGGCGATGCAGAGGTTGCCGCTGGCAACGCCTTCCAGCACTTTGCCGTCACCGTCGACCAGTTGCGGCTTGACGCCGAAGAACGGCCGCGTCGCGGAACCTGCCTTAAGGTGGGTGGCTCCGGGCAGCGGCGTAATCAGGATGCCGCCGGTCTCGGTCTGCCACCATGTGTCGACGATCGGCACCTTGCCGTTGCCGACGACGTTGAAATACCACTCCCAGGCCTCCGGATTGATCGGCTCGCCGACCGTGCCGAGCACGCGCAGCGATTTGCGCGACGTCCTGGCGACATGGGCGTCGCCGGCGCCCATCAGCGCCCGCAACGCCGTCGGCGCGGTGTAGAAGATGTTGACCTTGTGCTTGTCGATGACCTCCCAGAACCGGGACTGCGACGGATAATTCGGCACGCCTTCGAACATCAGCGTGGTGGCGCCGTTGGCGAGCGGCCCGTAGACGATGTAGCTGTGGCCGGTGACCCAGCCGACATCGGCGGTGCACCAGTAGATGTCGCCGTCATGGTAGTCGAAGACATATTGGTGGGTCATCGAGACATAGACAAGATAGCCGGCCGTGGTGTGCAGCACGCCCTTCGGTTTGCCGGTCGAACCCGATGTATAGAGGATGAACAGCGGGTCCTCGGCCTTCATCTTCTCGGGTTTGCACTCCGCTTTCACCGTCGCGACCTCGTCGTGGTACCAGACGTCGCGTCCGGCGACCCAGCCGGTCTTGCCGCCGGTACGGCGCACGACGACAACCTTCTCGACTTTCGTTCCGGCCTTGGCGGCGATCTCAATCGCCTTGTCGGTATTGTCCTTCAACGGGATGGGCTTGCCGCCGCGCAGGCCTTCGTCGGCGGTGATGACGAAGGTTGATTTGCAGTCGTCGATGCGGCCGGCCAGCGCGTCCGGCGAAAAGCCGCCAAAGACCACCGAATGAATGGCGCCGATGCGCGTGCAGGCGAGCATTGCATAGGCGGCTTCCGGGATCATCGGCATGTAGATGGTGACGCGGTCGCCTTTCTTGACGCCGTGCTTCTTCATCACATTGGCGAGCCGGCAGACATGCGCGTGGAGCTCGTTATAGGTGATCTTCCTGTCATCGTAGGGATTGTCGCCTTCCCAAATGATGGCGGTCTGATCGCCGCGCTTCTTCAGATGCCGGTCGATGCAGTTCCACGAAACGTTGGTCTCGCCATCCTCGAACCATTTGATCGAGACCTTGCCGTCGAAGGAGGTGTTCTTGACCTTGCTGTAGGGCTTGAACCAGTCGATGCGCTTGCCGTGCTTGCCCCAGAATTTATCCGGGTTCTTCACGCTGTCGGTGTACCATTTCAAATAGGTGTCATTGTCGATCAGCGCGTTCTTCTTCCACGCCGGCTGGACGCGATGGACATGAACCTCGGACATTTTTCCATTCCCTCCCAAGACCAACTGCCAGCTTGCCCGCCGAGCAGCATCGCGGCGCAGCGGCCGCGAATTCGCGCGCATTATTAACAGTTCCGCGGTGACGGCAACATTAGACGTTGGATTCGCGCGGCGGGATGCCGCAGACGTCGTTTTCGCCGCTATCAGCACTCGACTACGATCGCTGCTAACTGCATGTTTTTGCGTCGTAAACCTGGCCTCTAACTACGAAATATCAATAGACGATTAAGCAAATAGCGCGCACAATTTCAAATTGGGAGGAAAGGAGAATCAACCAGGGGACCGCGATGCGTGACCATTCCGAAATGGACCTGATGCTCAAGGGCTATGGCTTGACCACGGCCAAGATCCTTTATCATTTTCCCGATCATCCGCATCTGCTGCAGAGCTTCATCTGGCAGGACTACGACATCGCTCCGAAATTTCCGGTGCTGATCCGGTTCATCGAGTTCTGGCAGACCAAGCTCGATGGCCCGCTGCATTCGGTGAGCTATACTCACCAGAAGCTGATCGCGCCCAACGAATGGCACAAGGTCGACGGCGAGTTCGTGCTGCATTAGGGCGTGTCGATATTCAGGTGAGGCCGGCCTGCGAATGGCGGCTTCCTGCGCTTCCGGGGCTCACGTACTTTAAGTACGCTCCGCTCCGGTTCTCGGAAGCCACCATTCTCGGCGCGACCTAACCTGAACCTCAACATGCCCTGTCGCCGGGCGTTTGAAATATCGAGCGGGGTCAGACCGCAGCCGGGCTCAGCCGGGCAAAACCCTCCTGCCGGCGATAGGGGAAATACGGATAGGGTGCGGTGACCGCGCTTGCCGCGTCGAGCTTCTTGATCTGGTCTGATGTCAATGACCAACCGACGGCGCCGAGGTTCTGGCGCAGCTGTTCCTCGTTGCGTGCGCCGATAATGACAGAGGCGACGGTCGGCCGCTGCAGCAACCAGTTGATGGCGACCTGCGGCACCGTCTTGCCGGTTTCCTTGGCGGCGGTGTCGAGCGCATCGACGACCCTGTAGAGTTGCTCGTCCTCGACAGGTGGCCCGAAGCTTGCGGTGTCGTGCAACCGGCTTTTTTCCGGCAGTGGCTCGCCGCGGCGGATCTTGCCGGTCAGGCGGCCCCAGCCGAGCGGGCTCCACACCAGCGCAGCGAGGCCCTGGTCGAGGCCTAGCGGCATCAACTCCCATTCATAGTCGCGCCCGACCAGCGAGTAATAGACCTGATGGGCAACGTAGCGCGGGTAGCCGTGCTTGTCCGCCAGGCCGAGCGATTTCATCACTTGCCAGCCGGAAAAGTTGGAGACGCCGACATAGCGCAGCTTGCCGGCGCGCACGAGACTGTCCAGCGTCGACAGCACCTCCTCGATCGGCGTTGCGGCGTCGAAAGCGTGCAGTTGCAGCAGGTCGATGTAATCGGTGCCGAGACGCTTGAGCGCGTCCTCGACGGCTTTGATGAGACGCGAACGGGAGGAGCCGGCATCGTTGGGTCCGTCGCCCATCGGCAGCGAGGTCTTGGTCGAGATCAGCACGGCATCGCGGCGGCCCTTGATGGCCGCGCCGAGCACCTCTTCGGAGGCGCCGTTCGAATAGACGTCGGCGGTGTCGAACAGGTTGACGCCGGCCTCCAGGCAGATGTCGACCAGCCGCCGCGCTTCCGTCGCATCGCTATTGCCCCAGGCGCCGAACAGCGGCCCCGAACCGCCGAAGGTTCCAGCGCCGAACGAGAGCGCCGGGACCTTCAGGCCCGAGGCGCCAAGACGTCGATAATCCATGGTTTTGCTCCTTGTATTTTGGATTTGTTTGGGATCGTCACGACCGGCGGATGCCGGCACGCCGAGCACCGAGCTGCGCATGGCCCCGAAAATCGGAACCGATTTTCGGACAAGGATCATGCGCAAAATCACGTGCTACAGCGTCCTTTGCGCGTCCAACAGGACGCGCGGCGCTGTAGTATCGAGGCGCAGCGCCAGCGCCGCCACGGCCAACGCCGAGAGCGGCAGCAGGGCGGCGACCCAAGTCACGGCGCTGAGGCCGGGGCCATGGGCGATGACCACGCCGCCGAGCCAGGCGCCGGCGGCGTTGCCGAGGTTGAAGGCGGCGATGTTGAAGGACGAGGCGAGGCTCTGGCCGGCGCCTTCAGCCTTTTCCAGCACCCACATCTGCAGCGGCGCCACGGTGGCAAAGGCGGCGGCGCCGAGCAGGCCGACATAGACGACGGCCATCGCCTGGCTGTGCAGGGCGAAGGTCATCGAGCCGAGCACCAGCGCCAGCACAACGAGACTGCCGAGAACGGAAGGCACCCGCCAGCGGTCAGCGACCTTGCCGCCGGTGAGATTGCCGGCGATGAGGCCGCCGCCGAAGACAAGCAGGATCGGCGACACGGCTGCTTCCTCAAAACCGGTGATCTCGGTCAGCAAGGGGGCGATATAGGTGAAGACGGCGAAGACGCCGGCATAGCCGAGCACAGTGGTGGCGAAGCCAAGCAGGACCGGCGCGCGGCCGAGCACAGCGAGATCGCCGCGCAGGTCGCTCTTCTCAGGCGCCGCCTGGCTGCGCGGCACCAGCAGGAGAATGATGGCGAAGGCGACGATGCCGACCAGGGTTACCGCCCAGAAGGTCGCCCGCCAGCCGAAGGCCTGGCCGAGCCAGGTGCCGAAGGGCACGCCGAGGATGTTGGCGATGGTCAGGCCGGTGAACATCAGGGCGATCGCCGAAGCCTTCTTGTTGGGCGCCACCAGACCGGTCGCAACGACCGAACCAACGCCGAAGAACGTGCCGTGGGCAAAGGCGGTGAGCACGCGGGCAGCCATCAGTGTCCAGTAGTCGGGGGCGAGTGCGCAGGCTAGATTGCCCAGCGTGAAGATCGCCATCAGCGTCAGAAGCACGGTCTTGCGCGGCCAGCGGCTGGTGGCGATCGTCAGCAACGGCGCGCCAATGACGACGCCCAGCGCATAGCCTGAAATCAACTGGCCGGCGGCCGAGATCGAGACGCCGAAATCGGTGCTGACGTCGAGCAGCAGGCCCATGATGACGAATTCGGTGACGCCGATGCCGAAGGCACCGGCGGCGAGAGCGTAAAGAGCAAGAGGCATGGCGGTTCCCACTTCGATGATAGCCAGTTTTGACGACGGGACGCCGTGTCCTCCACGCCCCGACCCGGAAGATCGTGTCGCGATGTGCTGTGAACCAGCCTTGCGTCAGGCACATCGTCTGTGAAATAGATTCACGAATGGCGAGACCCGACATCAATCGCTCAGGCGAGATCGAAGTGTTCGTCCGCGTCGTTGAGGCGGGGAGCTTTTCGGCCGCCGCTCGCACGTTGCGGATGACGCCGTCGGCGGTGAGCAAGCTGATCGCGCGGCTGGAAGCACGTCTTGGCGCGCGGCTGGTCAGCCGTTCGACGCGCAAGCTGCAACTGACCCCAGAAGGCGCGGCCTTCTTCGACAGCGGCGCGCGCATCCTGGCTGACATGGCGGCCGCGGAGCGTGAGGCGGCGGCCGGTGCTGCCCCGCGTGGACGGCTGCGCGTCAACAGCTACGTGCCGTTCGGGCAGCACCGGCTGATCCCGCTCATGCCGCGGTTTCTCGAACGCTATCCGGAAATCGCCATCGATCTGGTTTTGACCGACAATGTCATCGACCTGATGGAGGAGCGCGCTGATGTCGCCATCCGCGCCGGGCCGCTCGGTGAATCACGTTTGGTGGCGCGCAAGCTCGGGCAGAGCCGGGTGGTCGTCGTCGCCGCGCCACCTTACCTGAGGAAGCACGGCGCACCCCGAACGCCGGCCGATCTCGATCATCACAACCGGATGGGTTTCTGCTTCGTGCGCCATGTCGACGGCTGGCCTTTCGTCGACGCGGCCGGCAAGGCGGTTGTCGTCCCGATCACCGGAAACGCGCTGGTCAGTGACGGCGAGGCGATGCGGCTGATGGCGCTCTCGGGCACTGGCATCGCCCGGCTGGCGCGCTGGCATGTGGACCCCGACATCGCCGCCGGGCGGCTGATACCGCTTCTGGAAGACTTCAACCCCGGCGACGAGGAGCTCACCCACGCCGTCTATGTCGGGCAGGGCAAGCACTTGCCGGCACGGGTGCGGGCCTTTCTCGACTATTTGGTCGAGACTGTCCGGCTGACCTGAGCCTAAAGAAGATCGGGAGCCCAAAGAAGATCGGGAGCCGCCGGCTCACGAAAATCGAAGATCAGATTGAATTACTTCTTCGGCGCAAAGGGCGCTGGACGCCGGCCCGCTGCCTGACGCTCAAGCATCCAGCCCGGATATTCAGCCGGCAGCGCGCTGACCTCGTCGAGACGAGCAAGATCGTCGTTGTCGAGCTTCAACTCGGTGGCGGCAAGGTTCTGTTCGAGCTGCTCCATGCGGCTGGCGCCTATGATCACGCTCATCACGAAGGGTTTGGCCAGCACATAGCCCAAAGCGACCGTGGCGACGCTGACGCCATGCTTGACGGCGATCTCGCGCATGACGGCAACCGCCGCCCAGGCGCGGTCTTCATTGACCGGCGGGAAATTGAAGCTGGCGCGACGGCCCTCGCCATTGCCGGGGGCACCGGGTCCGTGTTTGCCGGAGAGCAGACCACCCGCCATCGGCGACCAGACCATCAGCCCAAGCTTCTCCTCGTTGAGCAGCGGAACGATCTCGCGCTCCAGATCACGGCCGGCGATCGAATAGTAGGACTGGACCGTCTCAAAACGGGCGAAGCCCTTGCGTTCGGCGATGCCGAGCGCCTTGGCGATGCGCCAGGCCGCCCAGTTCGAGACGCCGACATAGCGGACCTTACCGCTGGCAACCAGATCATCGAGCGCCCGCAGCGTCTCCTCGATCGGCGTCACCGGATCGGTGCCGTGAAGCTGATAGAGATCGATATGGTCGAGCTGCAGCCGTTCGAGGCTGCTCTCGACCGAGTCCATGATGTGGCCGCGCGAGGAGCCGCGCTGGTTCGGGCCGTCGCCCATGGCGCCATGGACTTTGGTGGCGATGACCACATCCTGCCGCTTGATGCCGAGATTCCTCAGCGACTGGCCGAGAAGCCGTTCCGATGCGCCGAAGGAATAGACGTCCGCCGTGTCGAAGAAATTGACGCCGGCGGCGAGCGAGCGGGCGACGATCTCGTCGACGGCCTTCTGGTCGAGGCTGGCGATCAGGCCCCATTGGGCGTTTTCGCCTGCGGCGCCGAAGGTCATGGTGCCGAGGCAAAGTTCGGAGACGAACATCCCCGTGTTTCCAAGTTGATTATAGCGCATGGTGCAGCTCCGGAAGTTTTGGATGACTCGGCCGATATAGGAACGATACGGTTCGTTTCCATTATTGGCGTAACGGCCTAGTGGTTCTGGACCAAGTTCCGCGACCCGACGATCCGGCGTAGTGGGGAACAGGTCAGATAGTCCAAGGACTGAGGACCGTCACCCCCGTATCGTCGAAATCGGCGATGTTGCGCGTATCCAGAATGAGGTCGTGGACGAAATGTCTGCTAGCGGCTGCCGAAAATCGCCGATCCAACCCTGACGCTTGTCGCGCCGAAGGCGATCGCGGTTTCGTAGTCGCCGGACATACCCATCGAAAGCTCCTCCACACCTGCCTCCGTGCTGAGCTTTTCCAGCAGCGCGAAGTGCGGACCGGGATTCTCATCGGCCGGCGGAATGCACATCAGACCTTCGATGGCGAGGCCGTGGACGTCGCGGCAGCGGGTGACGAAGGCGACGGCTTCGCGGGGTTCGATGCCGGCCTTTTGCGGTTCCGAGCCGGTGTTAACCTGAACGTAGAGCCTTGGTGATCGGCCTTGTCTGGCGATTTCCTTGGCGAGTTCGGCAGCGATCTTCTCGCGATCGACCGTCTCGATGACGTCGAACAGCGCGACGGCTTCCTTCGCCTTATTGGATTGCAGTGGACCGATCAGATGCAGCTCGATGTCGGGGAAGGCTTCCTTCAGCGCCGGCCATTTGGCTTGTGCTTCCTGGACGCGGTTCTCGCCGAAGATACGCTGGCCGGCTTCGATGACCGGGCTGATATCGGCGGCGTCGAAGGTCTTCGAGACCGCGACCAGCGTCACCGCGCCGGCTTGCCGTCCGGCCTCGCGCTCGGCGGCGGTGATCTTCGCCTTGACCGTGAAAAACTGTTCGACGGCGCTCGCCATGCCTATATCTGCCCCTAGTTTCTATCCTACCGGATCGCCGCAGTTGACGGGTCCGGCAATCCATGGTGAACACCGCGACGACATTTCCTGAGCCGCCGGGCATTGTCCGGCCGTTCGCGCCTGCTTTTTAAGTGAAAAACATCCGATGGCAACCGAACGATACAATCCGCGCGCATCAGAGCCCAAATGGCAGAAGGCCTGGGACGCCAAGAAGCTGTTCGAGGCTGACAACGACGACCCGCGCCCAAAATACTACGTGCTCGAGATGTTCCCTTATCCGTCGGGGCGCATCCATATCGGCCATACCCGCAACTACACGATGGGCGACGTGGTGGCGCGCTACAAGCGAGCCAAGGGTTTCAACGTGCTGCACCCGATGGGCTGGGATGCCTTCGGCATGCCGGCCGAGAACGCGGCGATGCAGAACAAGGTCCATCCCAAGGACTGGACCTACCAGAACATCGCCGCCATGCGCGAGCAGCTCAAGGTCATGGGTCTGTCGCTCGACTGGGCACGCGAATTCGCCACCTGCGATGTCGACTACTACCACCGCCAGCAGATGCTGTTCCTCGATTTCGTCGAGAAGCGGCTGGTGACGCGCAAATCCTCTAAGGTCAATTGGGATCCGGAGGACATGACGGTGCTTGCCAACGAGCAGGTCATCGACGGACGCGGCTGGCGCTCGGGCGCGCTGGTCGAACAGCGCGAGCTGACGCAGTGGTTCTTCAAGATCACCGATTATGCGCAGGATCTGCTGGACTCGCTGGAAGGCCTCGACGAATGGCCGGAAAAAGTGAAGCTGATGCAGGCGAACTGGATCGGCCGTTCGGAAGGCCTGCTGATCCGCTGGCCGCTGGCCACTCCAGTCGACGGCGAAGATGAGCTGGAAGTCTACACGACGCGGCCCGACACCATCTTCGGCGCCTCCTTCATGGCGGTCGCAGCTGATCATCCGCTGGCGAAGAAGGCGGCCGAAAGCAATCCGGCGCTGGCCAAGTTCATCGACGAAGTTCGCCATATGGGCACTTCAGTGGCGGCACTGGAGACAGCCGAGAAGAGGGGTTTCGATACCGGCATCCGCGTCGTCCATCCGTTCGACGAGGCGTGGACGCTGCCTGTGTATGTCGCCAATTTCGTGCTGATGGAGTACGGCACCGGCGCCATCTTCGGCTGCCCGTCCGGTGACCAGCGCGACCTCGACTTCGCTAACAGATACGGCCTGCCAGTCATTCCGGTGGTGATGCCGGATGGCGAGAACCAGGGAAACTTCCAGATCATCGACGAGGCCTATGTCGGCGACGGCGTGATGATCAATTCGCGCTTTCTCGACGGCATGAAACCTGATCAGGCGTTCGACGAGGTGGCGAAGCTGCTGGAACAAAAGACCATCGGCAATCGGCCGATGGCCGAGCGCAAGGTCAACTTCCGCCTGCGCGACTGGGGAATTTCGCGCCAGCGCTACTGGGGCTGTCCGATCCCGATGATCCACTGCGAGGATTGCGGCGTGGTGCCGGTGCCGAAGGCGGACCTGCCGGTCAGGCTGCCTGACGATATCGAGTTTGACCGGCCGGGCAATCCGCTCGACCGCCATCCGACATGGCGGCATGTGAAATGCCCGCAATGCGGCAAGGATGCACGCCGCGAAACCGACACGATGGACACCTTCGTCGATTCGTCCTGGTATTTCGCGCGCTTCACCGCGCCCTGGGCGAACGACCCGACCGATCCCAAGGCAGCTACCGAATGGCTGCCGGTCGACCAGTATATCGGCGGCATCGAGCACGCCATTTTGCACCTTCTCTATTCACGCTTCTTCACCCGCGCCATGCGCGAGACCGGACATGTCGATCTGGCCGAGCCATTCAAGGGCCTGTTCACGCAAGGTATGGTGGTGCACGAGACCTATCGGGTCGGCAGTGGCTCCAACAGCCGCTGGCTTGCGCCCAGCGAGGTTCGGCTGGAGGACGTCGACGGCAAACGCCGGGCCCTCGAAATCGCCACCGGTGAAGAGGCGGTGATCGGCCCGCTCGAAAAAATGTCGAAGTCGAAGAAGAACACGGTGAGCCCGGAAGAGATCACCGACGGCTACGGCGCCGACACCGCCCGCTGGTTCATGCTGTCGGACTCGCCGCCCGAGCGTGACGTGGAATGGACCGACGAGGGTGCTGCCGGCGCGCACCGCTTCATTCAGCGTATCTGGCGCTTGGTGTCGACGGCTGCCGAATCGCTCGCTGCAGTCCAGCCGGCAGCGGCGAAGGAGGGCGAGGCAGGAACTGTTTCCAAGGCCGCGCACAAGGCGTTGAAATCGGTCGGCGAGGATATCGAAAAGCTCGCCTTCAATCGCGCCATCGCCCGCATCTACGAGCTCGCCAACGCGCTCACCACGCCGCTCAACGAGGCGGCCGAAGGCAAGGCCGATCCGGCGCTCAAGGCTGCGTGCCGGCAAGCCGTCGACATCCTCGTGCATCTGATTGCGCCGGTCATGCCGCATCTGGCCGAGGAATGCTGGCAGACGCTCGGCGGCACCGATCTGGTCGCCGAACGGCCCTGGCCTGTCTATGATCCGTCGCTTGTCGTCGACAGCGAGATCGTGCTGCCGGTCCAGGTCAACGGCAAGAAACGCGGCGATTTGACAATTGCCCGCGACGCGGACCAAGGTGCCGTCGAAAAAGCGGTTCTGGCTCTCGACTTCGTGCAGAAAGCGCTCGAAGGTAAGGCACCGCGCAAGGTGATCATCGTCCCGCAGAGGATCGTCAATGTCGTTGCCTGATCCGAGGAAGACAGAAGTGGCGCATTTGCTGCGCCGTACCGCGCTGTATGGCCTGGTCGCTTCGGTTGCGCTGGTTTCGGCCTGCACGGTGCGCCCGCTCTATTCGAGCGCGCCGCTGTCGGCCGGTTCGCAAGTCGGGGCTGCCGCCGAACTCGGGTCCATCTCGGTCAAGCCGGTCAACACCCGCTACGCCCAGCAGGTCCGCAACAATCTGATCTTCGCGCTTGGCCAGGGCGCGGGCGAGCCGGCGTCGCCAGCCTATTCGCTCGATCTCGGCGTTACCGAACTTGTTGAATCCGCTGCGACCGTGCAGGTCACGACCGATGACGACGAGCCGACAGCGGGCACGGTGACATTGACCGCGAATTATGTGCTGACCGACGCCAAGACCGGCAAGACCATCGCGACCGGCAGGCGCTCGATAGCGTCGTCCTTCGACAGGCCCCGTCAGGAATTTGCCTCCTACCGGGCGCGGATCGACGCCGAAAACCGCGCGGCGCGCGAACTAGCGGACCTGCTGCGCCTGTCGATCGCCCAGGATCTGGTCAAGCACGGCAAGACAGAGGCGGGTTAAAACTTTTCGGCGTGGATCGAGGCGTTCCGGCTACGCCGAGGTCTAGTTGCTCGCGCACAAAAAAGGCCGATTGCTCGGCCTTTTTACGGGAACGCGGCGTCTTAATTTCAGCCGATCTTCTGGCCGGTCTTGGCCCAGTCTGCGAGGAACTGCTCCAGGCCCTTGTCGGTCAGCGGGTGCTTGACCAGCGCCTTCAGCGTCGCCGGCGGGGCGGTGATGACGTCGGCGCCGATCAGTGCGGCCTGCTTGACATGGTTCACCGTGCGCACCGAGGCGGTCAGGATCTCGGTCTGGAAATCATAGTTGTCGTAGATGGTGCGGATATCCGCAATCAGCTCCATGCCGTCCCAGCCGCTGTCGTCGATGCGGCCGACGAAGGGCGAGATGAAGGAGGCGCCGGCCTTGGCGGCGAGCAGCGCCTGGGTGGCCGAGAAGCACAACGTAACATTGACCATGCGGCCCTCCGACCGGATGTCCTTGCAGGCCCTCAGGCCGTCGAGCGTCAGCGGCACCTTGATGCAGACATTATCGGCGATCCTGGCCAGGATCTTGGCCTCCGCCATCATGTCCGTGTATTCGGTGGCGACGACTTCGGCCGAGACCGGGCCCTTGACGATCTCGCAGATCTCTCTGGTGACGTCGGCGATCTTGCCGCCGGATTTGAGGATCAGCGAGGGATTGGTGGTGACGCCGTCGAGCAGCCCCAAATCGTTCAGCTCACGGATTTCCTTGACATCGGCGGTGTCGACAAAAAATTTCATGACGGTCTCCTGAAGAATTTTTCATGTGCATGTCATGCACATTTGGGGTCGGACTTTGATCTAGACCAAAGTCGGGGCAAGGTCACGCCTCATGATCGAAGATTCGCCCTTTGTCGCGGCCGCACCGGTGTTGGTGCCGATGCCCGCCGAGCGGCCTTACACCTACGCCGTGCCCGCCGGCATGCGCGTGGTGCCGGGCTCGATCGTGCGCGTTCCGCTCGGTCCGCGCCAGGTCGCCGGTATCGTCTGGGACGGCGCCGTCGAAAAGGTCGATGCCAAGAAGCTGCGCCCGATCGAGCAGGTCTTCGACTGCCCGCCGATCGACCGCGCCATGCGCCGCTTCGTCGACTGGATCGCGCAATACACGCTGTCGCCGCCCGGTATGGTGGCTCGCATGCTGCTGCGGGCGCCCGAGGCCTTCGACCCGGAACCGTGGATCGAAGGGCTGCAACGCACCTTCGCCAAACCCGACCGGATGACGGGTGCGAGGATGCGCGTGCTGGAAACAGCCGAAGGCGGGCTCGCCTGGACGCGGTCCGGTCTGGCGCATGCCGCCGGCGTCTCGTCGACCGTTATCGACGGACTGAAAGCGCAAGGCGTGTTCGATACGGTTATGATCCCGCCGCGACCGGTGGTCGCAGCACCCGATCCGAATTACGCCCAGCCTTCGCTGATGCCGGACCAGAGCGATGCGGCCGAGATGCTGCGCACCAATGTCGCCGCCGGCGCATTCGGCGTCACGCTGCTCGACGGGGTGACCGGATCGGGCAAGACGGAGGTCTATTTCGAGGCGGTTGCGGCGGCGCTCGACCGTGGCATGCAGGTGCTGATCCTGCTGCCGGAGATCGCGCTGACCCATGCCTTCCTCGAGCGCTTCCAGGAACGGTTCGGCGCCAAGCCGGCGGAATGGCACTCGGACCTGCCGCCAAGGATGCGCGAGCGCGTCTGGCGGCAAGTGGCGGAAGGTGGCGTCCGCGTCGTTGCCGGCGCGCGTTCGGCGCTGTTCCTGCCGTTCAGGGAACTCGGGCTGATCGTCGTCGACGAGGAGCACGACCCGGCCTACAAGCAGGAAGACCGCGTCTTCTACAATGCGCGCGACATGGCGGTGGTGCGCGGCCATATCGGCGGCTTTCCGGTGGTGCTCGCCTCGGCCACGCCGTCGGTCGAAAGCCGGGTCAATGCGAGCCAAGGCCGCTATAGCAGGGCGGTGCTTTCGGCGCGCTTCGCCGAGGCGGCGCTTCCCGACCTGAAGACGATCGACATGCGCCGCGCTCCGCCGGCGCGCGGCGGTTTCCTGTCGCCGGTGCTGCTTGGCCATATGCGGCAGACGTTGGAGAAAAAGGAACAGTCGCTGCTGTTCCTCAACCGGCGCGGCTATGCGCCGCTGACGCTGTGCCGGGTCTGCGGCCATCGCTTCGGCTGCCCGGTCTGCTCGGCCTGGCTGGTCGAGCACCGCTTTCGCGGCCAGCTCGTCTGCCACCATTGCGGACACAATGAGCGACGGCCCGATGCCTGCCCGGAATGCGGCACGCTTGATCATCTGGTCGCCTGCGGGCCGGGGGTCGAACGCATCGCCGAAGAGGTCGTCGCGCATTTCCCCGACGCCCGAACCATCGTCTTGTCGTCCGACCTGATGGGTGGCGTGCGGCGGCTGAGGTTAGAGCTCGAAGCCATCGCCAACGGCGAGGCCGACATCGTCATCGGCACGCAGCTCGTCGCCAAGGGCCACAATTTCCCAAACATGACCCTGGTCGGCGTGGTCGACGCCGATCTTGGCCTGGCCAATGGCGATCCGCGTGCCGCCGAGCGCACCTTCCAGCTGCTCAGCCAGGTAACCGGCCGCGCCGGCCGTACCGGCAAGAAGAGCCTTGGCCTGCTGCAGACCTTCCAGCCCGACCATCCGGTGATGCGGGCGATCGTCTCCGGCGATGCCGAGGCCTTCTACGAACGCGAGATTGCCGAGCGCGAGCGGGCGGCGCTGCCGCCCTTCGGCCGGCTCGCCGGCGTCATCGTCAGTGCGGCGACGCGGGCGGAAGCCGAAGGGCACGCCCGCGGCCTGCGGAGGGCGACGCCCCAGGCCTCCGACCTGTTCGTGCTCGGCCCGGCCGAGGCGCCGCTGTCGCTGATCGGCGGCCGCCATCGCTTTCGCCTGCTGATCCAGGGCGAGCGGCGCGCCGACATGCAGGGGTTCATTCGCACCATGCTGGCCGAGGGGCCGAAGATACGGGGCTCGGTGCGGGTGCAGGTCGACATCGACCCGCAGAGCTTTTTGTGAGAGGCCGTCAGCTCACAGGCTTTCCGTAATTCGCCGGCGCCATCTGGCGCATGTTTCTTCCTTCGCTAGAATGCCCGAAATTTCGAAACAGCCATTTTGCGAGGGGACAGTATGGAATTTGCATTTCCGTGGCCGATGAGCCAGGGCGAGTGGCTGGCGTGGTCGAGCGGTGTCGTGACCTTGCTGTTCGGCCTGCTGCTGTTCCTGGCGCCGGGGCTGGCCTTCCGGATTCTGCGGCTGCAGGTCAAGCCTGAGAAGGCGGCAGCGATCGCCGAAGGGCGCGGCCGGATGTCGGGTTTTTATCTTGGCGTCAGCCTGTGCTGCATTCTGCTGGCGCAACCGCTGCTCTACATGGCGCTTGGCTTTTCCTGGCTGTTCACCGCCTTCGGCCGCCTGCTGTCGATGATGTCGGACGGCGCCAACACGCCTTTCAACTGGGCGTCCATCGTGGTGGAACTGGTGCTGGCGGCGCTGCCGCTTGCCTTCGCCTTCGGCTTTGTGCCTTGAATCAAAGGCTAATTCGGGACCGACGGTCGAACCGCACCGCCAGATGCGACAATAGTGCCTGAAAACCATGCGGGACGACGCATTGCGGTCTTAAAATGCCTGTGCTAGACGGCAATCGACTTTCGGCCGGGGATAGCGGAAGCCGCGCCTCCGTGCTTGGAAAAATGCAGCAAGGTCAAAGATTTAGCTAGAGTTTTCGCTCGCGCCAACAATCTGCGGCCTGTCAGACAAGAGAAAAGACGGCCCGTGGCCCAATCGTCATCGCCAATCTCAGGTGTCGCAGAGCGCTATGCGGGTTCGCTGTTCGAGCTCGCGCTCCAGGCGAATTCGGTGGCCCAGGTCGAGGCCGACCTCAACAGTTTCGCGGCGATGCTCGAAGGCAGTGCGGAACTTGCCCGTCTGATCAACAGCCCGGTGTTCTCCAGCGAGGACCAGGCCAAGGCCATTGCGGCGATCGCCGACAAGGCAGGGATCACCGGCCTCACCGGCAAGTTCCTGCGCGTCGTCGCCCAGAACCGCCGTCTGTTCGCCATCCCCGGCATGATCAAGGCATTCCGCCAGGTCGCCGCCGAGCACCGTGGCGAGACCGCCGCTGAAGTTACCTCGGCGCATGCGCTGACCGACGCCCAGCAAACCGAGCTGAAGGCGGCGCTGAAAAGCGTTGCCGGCAAGGATGTCGCGATCACCGTGACCGTCGATCCGTCGCTGCTCGGTGGGCTGGTGGTCAAGATTGGCTCGCGCCAGATCGATACGTCGCTCAAAACCAAACTCAATTCGCTCAAGCTTGCACTGAAAGAGGTCGGCTGATGGACATCCGCGCCGCGGAAATTTCCGCAATTCTGAAAGACCAGATCAAGAATTTCGGCAAGGAGGCCGAGGTCTCCGAAGTCGGCCAGGTTCTGTCCGTCGGTGACGGCATCGCCCGCGTCTATGGCCTCGACAATGTCCAGGCGGGCGAGATGGTCGAGTTCCCCGGCGGCATCCGCGGCATGGCGCTCAACCTCGAAGCCGACAATGTCGGCGTCGTCATCTTCGGCGCCGACCGCGACATCAAGGAAGGCGACATCGTCAAGCGCACCGGCGCTATCGTCGACACGCCTGTCGGCATGGGCCTGCTCGGCCGTGTCGTCGACGCGCTCGGCAACCCGATCGACGGCAAGGGCCCGATCCAGGCGACCGAGCGCAAGCGCGTCGACGTCAAGGCGCCCGGCATCATTCCGCGCAAATCGGTGAACGAGCCGATGTCGACCGGCCTCAAGGCCATCGACGCGCTGATCCCGGTCGGCCGCGGCCAGCGCGAGCTGGTCATCGGCGACCGCCAGACCGGCAAGACCGCGATCATCCTCGACACGATGCTCAACCAGAAATCGGTGCACGAACACGGGCCGGAGAAGGAAAAGCTCTACTGCGTCTACGTCGCCGTCGGCCAGAAGCGCTCGACCGTCGCGCAGTTCGTGAAAGTTCTCGAAGAGCGCGGCGCACTCGACTATTCGATCATCATCGCCGCCACCGCTTCCGATCCGGCGCCGATGCAGTTCCTGGCGCCGTTCACCGCCTGCACCATGGGCGAATATTTCCGCGACAACGGCATGCATGCGCTGATCAGCTACGACGACCTGTCGAAGCAGGCCGTCGCCTACCGCCAGATGTCGCTGCTGCTGCGCCGCCCGCCCGGCCGCGAAGCCTATCCGGGCGACGTCTTCTACCTGCATTCGCGCCTGCTGGAGCGGGCCGCCAAGCTCAATGACGACAATGGCGGCGGTTCGCTGACGGCGCTGCCGATCATCGAGACCCAGGCCAACGACGTGTCGGCCTACATCCCGACCAACGTCATCTCGATCACCGACGGCCAGATCTTTCTCGAAACCAATCTGTTCTTCCAGGGCGTCCGCCCGGCGGTCAATGTCGGCCTGTCGGTGTCGCGCGTCGGCTCCTCGGCGCAGATCAAGGCGATGAAGCAGGTCGCCGGCTCGATCAAGGGCGAGCTCGCGCAATATCGCGAAATGGCGGCCTTCGCCCAGTTCGGCTCCGACCTCGACGCCGCCACGCAGCGCCTGCTCAATCGCGGTGCGCGCCTGACCGAACTCCTGAAGCAGCCGCAATTCTCGCCGCTCAAGGTCGAGGAGCAGGTCGCGGTGATCTTCGCCGGCGTGAACGGGTATCTCGACAAGCTGGCAATCGACCAGGTCAGCAAATTCGAGCATGGCTTGCTCAGCCACATGCGCTCGGCCGGCAAAGAGGTGCTCGACGGCATCCGCAAGGAGAAGGCGCTGTCGGACGATCTGCGTGCCAAGCTGAAGGCGGAGATCGACACTTTTGCCAAGACCTTTGCTTGAACGAAGCCGGACGGACGGGATCAGGTTTGAAGCATGCCTTCACTAAAAGACCTTCGTAACCGTATCGCCTCGGTCAAGGCGACGCAGAAGATCACCAAGGCGATGCAGATGGTCGCCGCGGCGAAGCTGCGTCGCGCGCAGGAAGCGGCGGAAGCGGCGCGCCCCTATTCGGAGCGCATGGGCGCTGTGCTGGCCAACATCACCCAGGCGATCGGCGGCGGTGGCGAGGCCCCGGCGCTGATGGCCGGCACCGGCAAGGACGACGTGCATCTGCTCGTCGTCTGCACCGCTGAGCGTGGTCTGTGCGGCGGCTTCAATTCGCAGATCGCACGCCTTGCCCGCGACCACATCCGCAAGCTTCTGGCCGACGGCAAGCAGGTCAAGATCATCTGCGTCGGCAAGAAGGGGTTCGACATCCTGCGCCGCGACTACGCGGCGCTGATCCTCGAGCGCGTCGACCTGCGCGAAGTGAAGACGCTCGGCTTCATCAACGCCGATGCCATTGCCAAAAAAGTCATCCAGCTCTTCAACGAGGGCGGCTTCGACATCTGCACGCTGTTCTATTCTCAGTTCAAGTCGGTTATCAGCCAGGTCCCAACGACGCAGCAGATCATTCCGGCAGGCGTGGCTTCCGCCTCCGCCGAGGTGGCCGGTGGCGGCAATGCCGTCTATGAATACGAGCCGGAGCCGGGCGAAATCCTCTCCGACCTCATTCCGCGCAACATTTCCGTACAGGTCTTCCGTGCGCTGCTCGAAAACGCGGCCGGCGAGATGGGCGCCAAGATGAGCGCCATGGACAATGCGACGCGCAACGCCGGCGACATGATCAACAAATTGTCGATCACCTACAACCGCCAGCGGCAGGCGCAGATCACCAAGGAATTGATCGAAATCATTTCGGGCGCCGAGGCGCTCTAGGCGCGCTCCGATGAAGGTCAGCGACCTTCAGGCGGATTGCGTGAGAAACAAAGAGACGAAAAGGGTAAAGACGATGGCGAAAGCAGCGACCCCCCAGAAGGCTGCCGCGACGGCGGCAGCACCGGCAAAGGCTCCGGCAGCGGCAGCGAAGGCCGCTCCGGCCAAGAAAGCGGCCGCGCCCGCCAAGGCTGCCGCGGCGAAGGCGCCGACCGTTGCCATCAACAAGACTGGCTTGGCCGGCAAGGTTCGCCAGGTCATCGGTGCCGTTGTCGACGTGCAGTTCGGCGAACATCTGCCGGCGATCCTGAACGCGCTGGAAACGTCCAATGTCGGCAATCGCCTCGTGCTCGAGGTGGCCCAGCATCTCGGCGAAAACACCGTGCGCTGCATCGCCATGGACTCGACCGAAGGTCTGGTTCGCGGCCAGGACGTCTATGACACCGGCGCACCGATCACCGTGCCGGTCGGCCCCGGCATGCTCGGCCGCATCATCAACGTCATCGGCGAGCCGGTCGACGAGGCAGGCCCGGTCGACGGCATCGAGATGCGCTCCATCCACCAGCCGGCTCCGACCTATGTCGAGCAGTCGACGGAAGCGCAGATTCTGGTCACCGGCATCAAGGTTCTCGATCTGCTTGCGCCCTATGCCCGCGGCGGCAAGATCGGCCTGTTCGGCGGCGCCGGCGTCGGCAAGACGGTGCTGATCCAGGAACTGATCAACAACGTCGCCAAGGCGCATGGCGGTTTCTCGGTGTTCGCCGGCGTCGGCGAGCGCACCCGCGAGGGCAACGACCTCTATCATGAGTTCATCGAGTCCGGCGTCAACAAGAAGGGCGGGGGCGAAGGGTCCAAGGCGGCGCTCGTCTACGGCCAGATGAACGAGCCGCCGGGTGCGCGCGCCCGCGTCGGCCTGACCGGCCTGACGGTTGCCGAATATTTCCGCGACCAGGGCCAGGACGTGCTGTTCTTCGTCGACAACATCTTCCGCTTCACGCAGGCTGGCTCCGAAGTGTCGGCGCTGCTCGGCCGTATTCCTTCGGCCGTGGGCTACCAGCCGACGCTGGCCACCGACATGGGTGCGCTGCAGGAGCGCATCACGACGACGACCAAGGGCTCGATCACCTCGGTGCAGGCGATCTACGTGCCGGCCGACGATCTGACCGACCCCGCGCCGGCGACTTCGTTCGCCCACCTGGACGCGACGACCGTGCTCAACCGCGCGATTTCGGAAAAGGGCATCTATCCGGCCGTCGATCCGCTCGATTCGACCTCGCGCATGCTCGACCCGATGGTCGTCGGCGAAGAGCACTACCAGGTCGCGCGCCAGGTGCAGTCGATCCTGCAGCGCTACAAGTCGCTGCAGGACATCATCGCCATCCTGGGCATGGACGAGCTGTCCGAAGAGGACAAGCAGACGGTGGCCCGCGCCCGCAAGATCGAGCGCTTCCTGTCGCAGCCCTTCTTCGTCGCCGAAGTGTTCACCGGCGCGCCGGGCAAGCTGGTCGATCTCGCCGACACCATCAAGGGCTTCAAGGGCCTCTGCAATGGCGACTATGATCACCTGCCGGAAGCCGCCTTCTACATGGTCGGCGGCATCGAGGAAGCGGTCGAGAAGGCACAGCGCCTGGCGGCCGAAGCGGCTTAATGGTCGAAGATGTAGATCCGGACTTCTGCTGTCACACGCTGAGAGAAGTGACAGCAGATATTCCGGAGCCCGCGTCGCCGTCAATATACCTTACCGAAAACGGGGTATTGATGATGGTCGTGGGAATTATTGAGGCAGAAAACGGTCTGGCGTACATGGACCAAGCGATGGCGTACTGTCCATTCTGCGGCACCCACATTCAGGACGTGGAAGCCTTAGCCAAAGAGAAGATTCAATAATGGCCGACAGCTTTCAATTCGAACTGGTCTCGCCGGAGCGCCTGCTGGTTTCCGAGCAGGTCGAGTCCGTCGTCATTCCGGGCGCCGAAGGCGAAATGACCGTCATGGCGCATCACGCGCCGGTCATGACCACGATCAAGCCGGGCGTCGTCACGGTGAAGACCGCGGCAGGCAAGGAAGAACGCTACGTCGTGTTCGGCGGCTTTGCCGACATCGTTCCGGCCGGCTGCACGCTGCTCGCCGAATCGGCGGTAGCCGTCGGCGACATCGATCGCGCCGACTTGACCCGCCGTATCCAGGAAGCCAGGGAAGACGTCGCCGACGCCAAGGACGACCAGACGCGCAGCAAGGCCGAGCAGTTTCTTAGCCAGCTCACCACACTCGAAGGCGCCATCCTGCCGGCTTGAAGAAAATCAGTCAGACAATTGCAAAGCGAGGCTTGCCTCGCTTTTTTATTTGATGGACAGTCCTGGCTTGTCTGCCTTGGGGGCGGTAGCCGGTGACTGAAGACACAAGGTCGAGATCCAGATGGTCGGCGGCCCTGGTGTCGGCCTTTGGCGGCCCGTTCGGCGGATTTCTTTGGATCGGAAGCGGCAAGCTGGCGGTCATAAGTCTGGTCGCGATCAGTGCCGCAAGCATCGCCCTTTGCTACATCGGGTTCCCGGTTTTGCCGGGCATCGATCTTTCCGGATTGGCCAATCTTTCAAGTATCGGCATAGCGATATTTTCGGTGGTGCTCGTTGTTCCCTTTGCGCATCGATTCAAGCCGGACAAGTGGTACGCGCATGGACTTTCGGTTCTGGTGCTGGCCTTTCTGGCCTCGTCTCTGGCTGCGTTTGCGATCCGGTCGTTCCTGTTTCAGCCATTCTCAATACCGGCCAGCAGCATGGTGCCAACGCTTGAGGTCGGCGACTATCTGTTCGCGTCCAAATTTGCTTACGGCTACAGCCGCCACAGCGTCCCCTTTGGCTTGCTGCCGATCGAAGGGCGGACGATCGACACGGCGCCGGCGCTAGGCGACATCGCAGTCTTCAGGCGGCCGTCTGATCCCAGTACCGACTACATCAAGCGCATTGTCGGCCTTCCTGGCGACAAGATCCAGATGATTGACGGCGTCCTTCACATCAACGACCATGCGGTGAAGCTTGAAGAGACCGGTTCTTACTCCTCCGATGAAATCCGGTCGGCCAAAGTGCAGCGCGAAACATTGCAGAACGGCGTCTCCTACTCGGTCCTCGACGTGATCGACGGATCGACGGGCGACAACACCCAGCCTGTTGTCGTTCCGGCCGGCCGCTACTTCATGCTTGGCGACAATCGCGACAGTTCCGCCGATAGCCGTTTTGATATGGGCACTATTCCGTATGAGAATTTGGTCGGCAAGGGCGTTCGCCTGTTTTGGAACTCCAGAGGTGTCGACTACTCGTCACGGCACACCTTGGACGGTCTGACAGGCAAATAGCTTCAAGTCGTCGCCGCCTCCACCACACGCACGGCGGCGCGCGGCTCTGCCTCATGTTTTCGCACCCTGTATGCCCAGCGCTGTGAAAGCGGCAGCCACGCCGCCCTGGCGCAAGCGTTCGAGATGGGCGGCCGCGAGGTCGATCAGCGTCAGGCGCTCAGCACCGCCCTTGGCGAAGCCGGCCAGGTCGAACACCGCCGCCACCGTTTCGCTCGCCGACAGATGCCGAGTGTCGAGTGCAGCCAGGGCCAAGTCGAGCGGGTCGGTGAAATGGCTTTCCGGCAAGCCTTCGCCGCGCGCCTCGCAAGCAGCGATCCAGGCGGCTACCACCAGCATCAGATGCGCGGGCGGCGCACCGGCACTCATCCGCTCCATTGCCGCGGCAACGATGCGCTGCGGCAGTTTCTGGCTGCCGTCATTGGCGATCTGCGCCGTCCGATGGGCGAGCGCGGTGTTCGAATAGCGCTTGGCAAGCTGGGCCGTGTAGTCGGCCGTGTCGAGCCCGGCGTCTTTCGGTAGCGTTGTGATGGCTTCGGCCCACAATCCGTCGACGAATTGCCGGATCGCCGGATCGGCGAAGGCGCGGTCGACCGTCTCGTAGCCGCTGAGCAGGCCGAGATAGGCGATGGCCGAATGCGAGCCGTTGAGCAGGCGCAACTTCATGTCCTCGAACGGCCCGACATCACCGACCATGGTGACGCCGAACCTTTCCCAGTCCGGCCTGCCCGCCGGGAAATCGTCTTCGACCACCCATTGGCAGAACGGCTCGGTCATCACAGGCCAGGCGTCCTCGATGCCGAGCTGGCCTGATATCCGTGCCCGGTCGGCATCGGTGGTCGCCGGCACGATGCGATCCACCATGCTCGACGGAAACGCCACCTCGTCGGCGATATGGCGGGCGAGATCGGTGCCTCGCAAAGCGGCGAATTCGACC
Source organism: Mesorhizobium sp. f-mel (assembly GCF_053850215.1). Lineage (NCBI taxonomy): Bacteria > Pseudomonadati > Pseudomonadota > Alphaproteobacteria > Hyphomicrobiales > Phyllobacteriaceae > Mesorhizobium > Mesorhizobium sp. f-mel. The sequence continues at coordinate 186,410 of NZ_JBSPTO010000006.1, read as the reverse complement.
AGCAGCCGGTGCAGCGTGGCGCCATTGGCCGGGAGATTATCGCAGCACAGCACGGTGAATGGCTGGATACCGGCGGCGCGGCGGCGCGCAAGCGATTCGACGAGAAAACCATGCGCCGTTCGCGGCGTGCGCGGGTTGGCCAGATCGTGGACAATGTCGGGATGGGCTGTGTCCAGTCCGCCACCCGCCGCCCTGAGATAGGCCTTTTCGGTGATCGTCAGCGTGACGATGGAGGTGCGCGGGTCAGTCAGCGCGACCAGCACCGCACCCGGACTTTCCGGGGCCACCAGCATCGACACGATCGAGCCTACGACGCGCAGGCTTTCGCTGTCGCTGCTCCTGACCGCCAGCGTGTAGAGCCCGTCCTGCGGCGCCAGCGCGTCGCGTGTGTCGGTGCTGCGCAGCGAGACGCCGACAATGCCCCAATCCATCTCTCCCGCCGCCAGGCAATCGTCGACATAGGCTGCCTGATGGGCGCGATGGAATGCGCCGACGCCGAGATGGACGATGCCGGGTAGGATATGGTTGCGGTCGTATTCTGGGACCGCGACCGAGGCCGGCAATGCCTGCCGCGCAGTGTTGGAAAGGCGTCTGTCTGTCATCGTGCGATGGGTCTGATCGAGCTGGTGCCGGGGTTGGTCGGCATGCGGCGTAACATCCGTTTCTTTCCCGCACAATGGGCTGACGTTGCGTAAAAGTCATCATACAACAATCTATTTTTTGTATGTTGACATAATTTCTTTCCGATCCTACCGATGGCTGGGTTGGGAGGAACGACGTGGCCGCATTGACCGATCCGGATTTGCTATTTCCCTCGGAGGCGCGTCCGCGTTCGGTTGCCCGCGAGCTTTATGCCGGGGTGAAGGACCTGCCGATCGTCAGCCCGCATGGTCACACCGATCCGCGCTGGTATGCGCTCAACGCGGCGTTTCCCGATCCGGCGCAATTGTTGATCGTGCCGGACCATTATATCTTCCGCATGCTGTTCAGCCAGGGCGTCCGGCTCGATGACCTTGGTGTTCCGACGCTCGACGGCTCACCGGTGGAGACCGACGGCAGGACGATCTGGCGGCGCTTCGCCGAGCACTATTATCTGTTCCGCGGCACGCCGACGCGCCTGTGGTTCGACCATGTACTTGCCCATCTGTTCGGCATTGAAGAGCCGCTGAACGCGGCGACGGCCGACCGCCACTACGATATAATTGCGACGCTGCTGCAGTGGGAGAATTTTCGCCCGCGAGCACTGTTCGAGCGCTTCAACATCGAGGTCATCGCGACGACCGAAGGCGCGCTCGACGATCTCAGATGGCACCAGATGATCCGCGACAGCGGCTGGGAGGGCCGCGTCGTCACCGCCTACCGGCCGGATGCAGTCGTCGATCCCGACTTCGAAGGCTTTTCGGCCAATCTCGATCGGCTCGGCGACATCACCGGCTGCGACACCGGCACCTGGGCCGGCTATCTCGATGCGCATCGCCAGAGAAGGGCCTTCTTCAAAAGTTTTGGCGCGACCGCGTCGGATCACGGCCATCCGACAGCGGAGACCGCCAATCTGTCGGATGCCGCCGCACAGGAGCTGTTCAACCGCATCCGCCGGGGCTCGGACCACGAGCGCGAGCGAAAGCTGTTTCGTGCCCAGATGCTGACCGAAATGGCCAAGATGAGCCGCGACGATGGGTTGGTCCTGCAGATCCATCCCGGCTCCTGGCGCAATCATTCGCCTGCCGTCTTCCAGAGGTTCGGCAGGGACAAGGGGTTCGATATCCCGATCCGAACCGACTATGTGACGGCGCTGAGGCCGCTGCTCGACTGCGTCGGGCTGGAGCGCGACCTCACCATTATCCTCTTCACGCTCGACGAGACCAGCTATGCGCGCGAACTGGCGCCGCTCGCCGGCGTCTACCCGGCGCTGAAGCTCGGGCCGGCCTGGTGGTTCCACGACAGCCCTGAGGGCATGCGCCGGTTTCGCGAGATGACCACCGAGACGGCCGGCTTCTACAACACCGTCGGCTTCAACGACGACACCCGCGCCTTTCCATCCATCCCGGCTCGCCACGAGGTGGCGCGTCGGGTCGATTGCGCCTTTCTTGCGCGTCTCGTCGCCGAGCATCGGCTCCGGGAAGACGAGGCGCACGAGCTGGCGCAGGAACTTGCCTATACGCTCGCAAAAAAGGCGTACCGGCTCTAACGGCGCTTGCCGCCATCGTTCAACGGGAGGAAACCAATGCTGCATTTTTCTAGACTGGCGGGAGCTACGCTACTGGCCGCCGCACTGATGGCCGGAACGGCAAGCGCCCAGACGGTTCTGCGCTCGTCCGACACGCACCCGGACGGCTATCCGACGGTCGAGGCGGTCAAATATTTTGGCGAGCTTGTCAAAGAGCGCACGGCCGGCCGCTATTCGGTCGATGTCTATCATTCCGCGCAGCTCGGCGAGGAAAAGGACACGATCGAGCAGGTGCGCTCCGGCGTGATCGACCTCAACCGCGTCTCGATGGCGCCGTTCAACGGACTCATCCCGGAAACCACCGTGCCCTCGCTGCCCTACATCTTCCGCTCGGAAGACCATATGCACAAGGTCATGGACGGGCCGGTCGGCGACCAGATTGCGGCGGCGTTCGAACAAGTCGGGCTGGTGCTGCTCGCTTTTTATGACGGCGGCGCGCGCTCCTTCTACAATTCGAAGAAGCCGATCAACACTGTAGCCGATCTGGCCGGCATGAAGTTCCGCGTCATCCAGTCCGACATCTTCGTCGACATGGTGGCTGCACTCGGCGCCAACGCGACGCCGATGCCGTACGGCGAAGTGTATTCGGCGATCGAGACCGGGGTCATCGACGGCGCGGAGAACAATTTTCCGAGCTACGACACCGCCAAGCATGCGGAAGTCGCCAAGTTCTATTCGCTCGACGAGCACACGATGGTGCCGGAAGCCTTCGTCATGGCGAAGTCGAGCTGGGACAAGCTGACGCCGGAAGACCAGGCGATCTTCAAGGCGGCCGCCAGGGAAAGCGTCGCCAAGCAGCGTGAGCTGTGGGCCGCCAAGGTCAAGGAATCGCGTGCCAAGGTCGAGGCGGCCGGTTCGCAGATCACGACACCGGACAAGCAGCCCTTCATCGACGCGATGGGTCCGGTCTACGAAAAGCACGTCAAGGACGACAAGCTGAAGTCGATGGTCGAGGCCATCAAGGCCGTGCAGTGATCAAGCGGCGGCGCGGGCATTCCGCGCCGCCATCCTCTTGCGGAGAGAACCGGTGACCTCCAGCTCAGAACAGAGACTGCTCCTGCCCGGCATCGCGCGGGTGATCTCGCGTGTCAGCACGGCGGCGCTGTGGATTGCCGGCGTCGGGCTGGTGCTGATGACCGCCTTCGTCGCCTGGCAGGTGTTCGGCCGCTATGTTCTGAACCGGTCGCCGAGCTGGACCGAGCAGGGCTCGGTGATGCTGATGAGCTGGTTCATTTTCCTCGGCGCTGCCGTCGGGGTGCGCGAGAACTATCACCTCGGTTTCGACGTCCTGCTCTACGTGCTGCCGAAAGGCGGCAAGCGTTGGCTGAGGATGATCTCGGACCTCGTCGCGCTCGCCTTCGGCATCGGCATGATCTGGTATGGCAGCCAGCTGGTCGCATTGACCTGGGGCGCCACCTTGCCGTCGCTCGGCATATCAGGGGGCTGGGACTACGTCCCGCTTGTCGCGGGAGGCGCGCTCATCGTGCTCTTCACGCTGGAGCGTATCGTGCTTCGCCTCTCCGGTGCACCGATCGACGATGCACTCGATGAACTGCCGCCTGCGGAAGTCGCAGCCGAACTCGACACAGCGAACGTGAAGGTCTGACGCCATGGAACTCTGGATCCTTTTCGGCGTCTTCACCATACTGATGCTTATCGGCACGCCGATCGCTTTCTGCCTCGGCGTCGCAAGCTTTGCCACCGTCCTCTACATGGGCCTGCCGCCGCTCATCGTGTTCCAGCGCCTGAATTCCGGCATGAGCGTCTTTTCGCTGCTGGCCATTCCGTTTTTCATCTATGCCGGCGACTTGATGGTGCGCGGCGGAATTGCCAGCAAGATCGTTGCTTTCGCCGGCTCGCTCGTCGGGCATTTGCGCGGCGGCCTCGGGCAGGTCAACATCGCGACCGCCACACTGTTCGGCGGCATTTCGGGCTCCGCGGTGGCGGAGGCAGCGGCTGTAGGCGGCTTGATGATCCCGCAGATGAAGGCGCGTGGATATGGCGCGGATTACGCGGTCAACGTCACCTCGATGGCGGCACTGATCGCGCTGCTCCTGCCGCCGTCGCACAACATGATCATCTACTCGATCTCGGCAGGCGGAAAGATTTCGATCGCCGACCTGTTCACGGCCGGCGTCGTCCCGGGGCTGCTGTTGGCCCTGGCACTGATGATCACCGCCTATTTCGTGGCGCGCTCCCGCGGCTATCCGACCGAGCCGTTTCCAGGCTTCACCGCCGTCGCGCATCTCTTGGCTGTCGCGGTACCCGGCCTGCTGCTGATCGCGATCATCTTCGGCGGCGTACGATCGGGCGTTTTCACGGCCACCGAGAGTTCCTGCATCGCCGTCATCTATGCGTTGCTCGTTACTGTCTTCGTGTACCGGCAGATGACCTGGGAAGGGTTCGTTCATGCCACCCATGGTGCGGTGCGCACCACGGCCATGGTGCTGCTCATCATCGGCATGGCGGCGGCGTTCTCGTGGCTAATGGCTTTCCTGAAAGTGCCGGCAGCGCTGATAGCCTCGATGAACGCGATCTCGGAGGATCCGCTGGTCGTACTTCTCCTGCTCAACCTCTTGATGCTGTTCCTAGGCACGTTCATGGACATGGGGCCGACTATCATCATCTGCACGCCGATTTTCCTGCCCGTGGCGCAGGCCTACGGCGTCGATCCGGTGCATTTCGGCGTCATCATGATCCTCAACTTCGGCATCGGGCTGAACACGCCGCCGGTGGGCGCGGTGCAGTTCGTGGCGTGCGCAGTGGGCAAGATATCCGTCTGGGAAGCGATGCGCTCGATCTGGCCATTCTATGGCGCAGGCCTCGTGGTGCTGGGGCTCGTCACTTACATTCCGGCCATCTCGCTATGGCTGCCGAGCGTCTTCAAATAGGGGTTGGCAATGGCATCGGATACGGCGATCAGCCTGAAGGTCGAACGCAAGCCCAAGCTGTCGGAGACCGTGGTCGCGTCGATCCGCAAGCAGTTGCAGGCGGGCGAGATCCAGCCGGGCCAAAAGCTGCCGACCGAGGGCCAGCTGACCGAAACTTTCGGGGTCAGCCGCACCGTCATCCGCGAAGCGCTGGCCAAGCTTGCCGCCGACGGTCTGGTCGAGCCGCGGCAAGGCGCCGGGGTCTTCGTCACCGAGCATATCTCGACGATGTTCGGCACGCTGGCCGCGGATATGGGCAGCAAGGATTCGATCGCGCTCAACGTGCTCGAGGTGCGCCTGGCGATCGAGATCGAATCCGCCGGGCTCGCCGCTATCCGTCGCAATGCCGCGCAGGAAGCGGCGATCCAGGAGGCGTTCTTCGAGTTCGAGCGGCTGCTCTTGAACAGCGAGCCGACGGGCCCAGCCGACCTTGCCTTCCACCGCGCGATCGCCAGCGCCACCAACAACCCGTTCTATGTCGAGATGCTCGATGTGCTCGGACGGCGCGCCATTCCTTGCGACGTGACGTCACCGTGGTCTACCGAGCTCGCCCAATCCGACCTCTACCAGCGTGGGCTGCAAGGCGAGCATCTGGTGATCCTGAACGCCATTATATCAGGCGATGCCGAGGCCGCGCGCGAGGCCATGCGCGCGCATCTCACCGCGAGCCAGCAGCGCTATCGTGAGCGCTTGCACGCGCGTCAGAGTTTTTATGCCGAGTCTGTCAAGGCCGCGGCAACCGAATGACCAATGAGGCAGCCCAATGGGACAGCAATGAATCACACTGACAATCACACTGACTTCACCTCGCGCTTCGCCATCGACCCTGTTACTGCCGCGGCGATGGGGACGGACGAGCTCCGTCATAATTTCCTGATCGAAGGCCTGTTCCAGCCAGGCCGCATCGGCCTGACCTACACTCATTACGACCGCATGATCGTCGGCGGCGCCATGCCCGCGGGCACCCCGCTGCCGCTGGAAGCGATCAAGCCGACCGGGACAAAGAATTTTCTCGATCGCCGCGAACTGATCGCCGTCAACATCGGCGGCGCCGGCATCGTGAAAGCTGGCGGCCGATCCTACGAGCTGCAGCCGCGCGACATGCTTTATCTCGGCATGGGCGCCAACGAGGTGTCGTTCGCCTCAGTCAACCCAGCCGAGCCGGCTAAATTCTATCTGCTCAGCGCGCCGGCGCATCAGAGCCATCCCAGCCAGCTGATCCGCATCGGCGATGCCAAGCGGCTCGATCTCGGCAGCCAGGCCACCTGCAACGAGCGCTCGATCTTCCAGTTCATCCATGCCGAAGGCGTCAAAACCTGCCAACTCGTCGTCGGCATGACCCAGCTTGCGTCAGGCTCGGTCTGGAACACCATGCCGTGCCATGTGCATGACCGGCGCATGGAGGCCTACTTATATTTCGACCTGCCGGAAGCAGCGCGCGTGTTCCATTTCATGGGCGAGCCGGATGAGACACGCCATCTCGTCATGCGCAATGAAGAAGCGGTGCTGTCGCCGGGTTGGTCGATCCATTCGGGCGCCGGCACCTCCAACTACGCCTTCATCTGGGCGATGGCTGGCGACAATGTCGACTATACCGACGTTGATCCGATAGCGATGGAAGAGCTGCGGTGAGCGACCTCTCCGCATTCAGCCTGGCCGGCAAGCGCATCCTCGTCACCGGCGCCAACACCGGCATAGGCCAGGGTATCGCCCTGTCGATCGCGCGTGCCGGTGGTGCGGTGGTCGGCGTCGGCCGTTCGGCGATGGACGAGACGGCGGAAAAGGTCGCTGCGGCGGGCGGACGCTTCGAGGCGGTGCGCTGCGATCTTGCCGACCATGCCGCTGCCCAGGCGATGCTCGATCGCATCTGGGACGAAACCGGACCGCTCGACGGACTGGTCAACAATGCCGGCATCATCCGGCGCGCCGACGCCGTCGATCTGACGCAGGCCGATTGGGACGACGTCATGGACGTCAATCTGAAGACAGTCTTTTTTCTCAGCCAGAGCTTCGCCACGCGCGTGCTTGCCGATCCGGAACGTCGCGGCAAGATCGTCAACATCGCGTCGGTGCTGAGCTTCCAGGGCGGCATCCGCGTCGCCTCCTATACGGCGTCGAAGCATGGCGTGCTCGGCATCACCCGGTTGCTCGCCTGCGAATGGGCGTCGAAAGGCATCAACGTCAACAGCATTGCGCCCGGCTACATCGAAACCAACAATACCGAGGCGCTGCGTGCCGATCCAGACCGCAGCGCCGCCATTCTGGCGCGCATTCCAGCCGGGCGTTGGGGCGGGCCGGAAGATATCGGCGACGCGGCCGTCTTCCTGCTGGCGCCGGCGTCAAACTACATGCATGGCGCAGTGGTGCCGGTGGACGGCGGCTGGTTGGCGCGATGAGGCCAGATGAGGATGGGCGATGACTGGAACCAAGATATTTTCGCACGCCGACGAGGGCGCATGGACGCCGACCCCGGATGGCAATCGCAGGCGCGTGCTGCTGCACACGGACGAGTTGATGATGGTCGAGTTCGGTTTCGACAAGGGCGGTGTCGGTGCGTTGCATTCGCACCCGCATGTCCAGGCGAGCTACGTCGCCGAAGGCCGCTTCGAGGTTACCATCGACGGCAGAACCGAGGTCTTGGAAGCTGGAAGCAGCTTCATTGTCCCTTCCAATCTGGTCCATGGCGTCAAGGCGCTCGAGGCCGGGCGCCTGGTCGACAGCTTTACGCCGCACCGCGCCGATTTCCTCGCCTGACGCTACAAGAACGAACGCAGGTCACTACGCAGCGGCAGCTATCTTCGCAAACGAAAGCCCGCGCCTCCGGAGAGACGCGGGCGTGTTGCCTGGGCGCTTGTGGCGCCGCGGTACTCAAAACATCACCGCAGAACCTGAACCTGCCGAATTATGATGAAGATAGGATTAACCCGGCCAGAGCCGACGCGATATTCACAGGCAAAGCGAATAGGGCTGGAATCATGATCCCATATCCGCCAATGAAGGAGATATTCTTTCAGACGGCGCCGACGGAGACGGGACTTGAGGGGTGATCGAGCATTCGAATCTGCGGTCAAGGCAGGCATCTGCAGATTCGCGGGGGAGCTGTGGCAGGTCACATCGCAAGTGGCCGTTCCCACGCTACTTTTTCAGGCGGCGCCGATCGTAGAAATTCCCTGATGCAGGTATCGGCGGCGAGCGTCCGGGCGGAGGATCCCAAGCGGCGTGTCCTGAAGGATGTGTTCGGCTTCGATAATTTTCGCCCCGGCCAGGATGCTGTGACGGAGGCACTGCTGGCCGGGCGTCATGTGCTGGCTGTGATGCCGACCGGCGCTGGCAAATCGCTCTGCTACCAGGTCCCGGCGCTGGTCCTTGGCGGGCTCACCATTGTCATTTCGCCGCTGGTGGCGCTGATGCAGGACCAGGTCGCCGCATTGCTCCTTGCCGGCGTGGCGGCCGATACGATCAATTCCTCGCTCGACCGCGATGCCAATATCGCCACATGGCGCCGTGTCGCGGCTGGCCAAACGCGCCTGCTCTATCTTGCGCCGGAGCGGCTCATGACCACACGGATGCTTGAGGCGCTGGCCAGGCTCGACATCCGGCTGATCGCTGTCGACGAGGCGCATTGCATCTCCCAATGGGGTCCGGCGTTCCGGCGCGAATATGAAGAGTTGTCGCGGCTGCGCGGCATCTTTCCTGATGTGCCGATCATTGCGCTGACGGCGACAGCGGACGAGACGACGCGCACCGACATCGCCGCACAGCTGTTCGCTGGCTGCGTCGAAACCCTGGTGCTGGGCTTCGACCGGCCGAACATCAAGCTTGGCATCGAGGCCAAGCAGGACGGCAAGCGTCAATTGCTAAGCTTCGTAGAGCGTCATGCCGGCCGCAGCGGAATCGTCTATTGCCTGTCGCGCAAGAAGACGGAAGAGATGGCGGCGTTCCTCGACCGCAACGGCGTGCGCGCGCTCGCCTATCATGCCGGCATGAGCAAAGAGGCGCGCGAGGCCAACCAGAACAGCTTCATGACCTTGTCCGGCGTCGTGATGGTGGCGACCATCGCCTTCGGCATGGGGATCGACAAGCCTGACGTCGCCTATGTCTTCCATACCGACCTGCCGGGCAGCCTCGAAGCCTATTATCAGGAAATCGGCCGTGCTGGCCGCGACGGGCGGGCTGCCGAGGCACATATGCTCTTCGGTCTCGGCGATATCCGCATGCGGCGGCTTTTCATCGACGACGAGGACGCACCGGCGGAGCATAAAAGACGCGCGCATGGCCGGCTCGACACGCTGATCGGTTATTGCGAAACGGCCCAGTGCCGTCGCCAGATCCTGCTTGGCTACTTCGGCGAAACAGCAATGCCTTGCGGCAATTGCGACAACTGCCTTGACCAGACGCCGCAAGCGGATGGCGAGGCGGAGGCGCGGATCGTCTTCGCGGCCATCGCGCAGACCGGCGAGCGCTTTGGCGCTGCCCATATCGTCGACGTTCTGCTCGGCCATGAAACCGAGAAGGTCCTGGCCAGGAACCACCACAGGCTTGCCAGCTTCGGGACCGGTGTGGCGCACAAGAAGGATGTCTGGCTGTCCTTGGTCCGCCAACTCGTCGCGGGAGGATTTCTGACACTGGACTCAGGCGGCCATGGCGGCCTCGCCATCGCCGAAAAAGGTCGTGAGCTGGCCCGTGGCGACGTCTCGTTCCGCTATCGCGTCGAGGTGCGGAGCCGCGCGTCGCGTGGTAAGACGCGTCCCGCTGCTGCTGCGGGTACGGAAGACCTGGATACCGCCCTCTTGGCCACGCTCAAGGCGGTACGGCTGCGTCTTGCCCGGGAGCGCCAGGTGCCGGCGTTCGTGATCTTCTCCGATCGTACACTGATCGATATGGCCGAACGCTGCCCGCGCGACCTCGACGCCTTTGCCGCAGTCAATGGCGTCGGCGCCGCGAAGCTCAGGGAATTCGGCCAGATATTCCTTGGCGCAATCGCCGCGCACCGGTCCGGGGTGTCGTTCTGAAGATTGCATCAAGGCGATCGCGCCGACGGGTAGCCACTTAGACCACTGCGGCGGCGCAATCAGCACTTGCTTCGTCTCACCGCCGCGATCGCAGCCTCCTGCTGCCGCAGCTGCTCGATTTTTGCGCTCTGGCGGGCAGTGACGGCAGAGGCGACACGCCGGGCGCCCCATAGCCAGTCCGGAATATTGCTTTTCGCGACTTTGCCCCGAGTGATCGCTGTCGCCGACATCTCCTTGGCGACTTCGCCCATGGCCACGTTGAGTTCGACGCAGCTCATCTTGTCGTATTTCGCGGCATCAAAGGATGCGTGGAAGGGCGATGCGCAACCTCCGATAAATACGAAGCTGCAAATCAGGGGCGTGGCTGCAGTGATCGCCTTCATTTTTTTATCAAGCAGGTTTGACGCCGACCGGGCGAATATCAGACGGTTCTCGATCTCGGGCCGCGGAGCGTTCCCGAGGTTTTGCGTAACGGAAGCATGTGACCTCTACAATACTCTGTTCGACGCGTCATTCCCCCTATTATCCCCGAAGAACTTCGAGAGAGCCGCTCCGGTCTGGTGAGGGTGCTCTTCGGGAAAGAAGTGCCCGCCCGGAACAGGGCTTCCTTCAACCCTGTCGGCCCATTTTCTCCAAATAGCCAGCGGTCCGCCTTCCCTTGTATACCAGGTCTCAAGGCCGCCTTCGCTACTCCACAGTGCCAGTAGCGGGCACTCAATGCGACGACCATTTGCCTGGTCCGCCGCGTCATGCTCACGATCGATCGTGGCAGCGGCCCGATACTCTTCGCAAATCGCATGAATATGAACGGGATCGCGAAGCGCCTCGACATAGGCGTCCCTGACCTTCGCAGAGAACATTTCTGCCGGGGACCCCCACTGCACAATCGCATTGTCGACGATGGCATCCGGCGCGGCGCCTATCAGTCGCTCCGGCAGAGGCTCCGGTTGCGCAAGAAGGCTCCAGGGCCAGAAGCCGAGAGCCAGTCTGGCGTCCGCCCTATCCCACGCGGCGGCGGTGGGGATGACGTCGAGGACCGCGATCTTGGAGATTTCATCGGGGTGATCGAGCGCCAGGCGATAGGCGACCCGCCCGCCACGATCATGTCCAGCAACCATGAACTGCTTAAATCCCAGCTGTTTCATGACTTGAACCATGTCGCCGGCCATGGCGCGCTTGGCGTATGGGCTATGATCGGCAGAGGAGACCGGGCACCCGCTTTGCCCATAGCCTCGAAGATCGGCGGCGATCACCGTAAAGTCGGGCGCCAAGGCCACGGCAATATCCCTCCACATCAGATGCGTTTCGGGAAAACCATGAAGCAGCAGCAGCGGCGGACCGGTTCCGCCGACCCTTGCGAAAATGGTCGTGTCGTCCAGTTGCAAGCTGGTGGCTCTGAAACCTGCAAACACCGTTCGTCTCCTCGGTGTGCCTCAGGCGACAACGCACAAGGTGGCAGAAGGATCACGGTCGGCTGCCGTGTCTGGAGTCAAGGCGGCCCCGAATTCTGAATATGGAAGGTGGGCCCACTGATATTTCGGTCGGCGCACCCCATATGAGCGCGAAGAGTATCGCCTAGGGATTTGCCATGATGATTTCGCGTTCGAGCCGGTTTGCAGTTTTGTTTGCAGGACTGTTCCTGGCATTGTCCATGGTCACGGCCGATTACGCCGAGGCGCGGCGTGGCGGCAGCTTCGGCAGCCGCGGCACGCGCACGTTCGAGTCGGTCCCGCCGACCAGGACGGCGCCACAGCCGGCCGCGCCGGTGGAGCGCTCGATGACGCCCGCAACGAACAATGCGGCCCGCCAGACGCAGACATCCCAACGACCGGGGATCTTCAGCGGCCTCGGCGGTTCGATGATGCGTGGCCTGCTGCTCGGCGGTCTGATCGGACTTCTTTTGGGCCAAGGGTTCGGCGGCTTGGCCGGCATGTTGGGCCTGCTGCTTCAAGGACTGCTGATCGGCGGCGCGATCATGCTGATCATCCGCTTTTTCCGGTCGCAATCGGCACGCAACCAAGCGCCCGCCATGGCCGGTGTTCCGCGGAGCATGGGGAACTTTGGGCGAAACGCGGCAGCCCAGCCCGAGGCGGATAACGTCTCATCTTTCCCCATTCCAGGCATCGGGTCAGGATTTGGCCGGACGGCTCAAGCCTCCGATGAAATTACAATGACGCAGGCCGACCTCGACATATTCCAGCAGCGGTTGACGGAGGTTCAGGAAGCATTCGGGCGCGAAGATCATGCTGGTTTGCGCCGGCTGGCGACCCCCGAGATGGTGTCGTACCTGTCCGAAGAACTTGCCGACAACGCAAAAAAGGGCATCAGGAATGATGTCTCGAATGTCAGCCTGTTGGAGGCCGATATTGCGGAGAGCTGGCGGGAAGATGATCGCGACTACGCGACGGCTGCGTTGCGCTACGAGTCTCACGACGTGATGCGCGATCGCGCCAGCGGCAAGATCGTCGCGGGCGAAGCCGATCGACCGACGGAAACAACCGAACTGTGGACCTTCACGCGCCAGAACGGTGGCGACTGGAAGCTCGCAGCAATACAGCAACCCTGACTGATCCACTGCAGCCGCGGCCGTTCAGGTCCTCTTGCGAGCCACGACGTAAGGACGGCTGTCGTTGTCCTTCGTTGCGTGGCTTTCGGTGGCAAGAACGCCGAAGCCCGCGGCAGATATATGCTGGCTCAGGTCTGCCGTCCGGAAGACGCCTGCATGAGGTGCTTTGCCGATCGCGCGCATCGCGGGCAATAAGGCAAGCCGGATGAGTGGGTTCATATCCCCGACGCAGGGTGTCTTGGAGATGAACAGGCCCTCCGCTGCAAGTAAGGTGTGGATGCGGCGCAGCGTGCCAGGCAGATCGCGGACCAGATGGAGATAGTTGAATCCCAGAACCGCGTTAAACTGCGCCGCGTCAGGCATAAGCTCTTCTACGGTCGCGATGCGGAAGACAAGCCCGGGATGGGGTCAGCGGCATGTATCTCATTGGCAATCGCGATTATTCCAGCGGAAATATCCGTCGCAAGATAGTTTTGAACATCGCTCGCCAGCCGGAGCGCCGTTGTTCCTGTTCCGCAGCCCAGTTCCAACACCCTGCCACTCGGCGACTTACGGCGGCAAGCCCTGGCGCTACGCACTCATCCAGCATGATGCGATCGCCGAAAACATGACCGTTGCCGGTCTTGCCGGGGAGTTCGCTACACGTCCCACGTAGTCTTTAAGCTTGGGGTAGAACGCTTCCGCGCGAACGTACTTCCCTTTCGGCCCGTCAGCTGGTCTGTGACTTATCATTTGGTCAGTCGGGGAGCTCGACCCTACCGCCTTTTTTGCGATTTCGAGCATGGATCTTTCTACGCGCCAATGCTTACCGCGCGATAATGCTCTGTGTCTGGGGCACGTGCAGCAGTCTTCATTATGCCGAGGTAAAGTCGGCCTGATCCGGTATCGCAAAAGCGCGCTGTTCAGCACGGTCGAGAGCGCTGCTCTGCACGAATTGCGACAGGGGCGGATCGAAGCGAAGGAAGCTGAACAGCCGACAGTGCCCGGCCCACTGCTTCGGGTCGCCCCCCTCGACCGCGAGGCGAGTATAATCGATGCGTTGGTGCCAGGCTTCTGAATTGATAATCACGACGATGGTAGTCATTCTCGACGATAAGAGTTGCTGCCATTTATTCGGACAGGAGCTTCCGGTTCGATTGAACCGGTAGCGGTGAACGGAAAGGGCACAAACACCCTTCGGCCGCGATTTCGCCAATAGAAATACCGCAGAAACGTGCCACTTTGGCGGAGGATCTGCGCCCTCCGAAGGCAGGGCTAAGTCAAGCCTGCTGATTGAGGGTGTTGAGAAAGTCGAGGAAAACCAAGCGATTGGTGAAACTCGGAGGAAGCAACAAAATCGGTTCTGAGGTCGCGGAAGCACGGCGGAAGCAAGCTGAAAGGAGGTTCTGGAGGACGAACGGTGACAATCGGCAGGGCTAAACCCGCCGCGCTTGTGCCGATGCGATTATCTGATTCGGGATTGACCCTGCTCGATCTCGGACACTATGTGAACATTGATGCACCCGTAGCTCAGCTGGATAGAGCGCCACCCTCCGAAGGTGGAGGCCACACGTTCGAATCGTGTCGGGTGCGCCACTTCTTCCATTCCCACCACGCCAATCGAAAATCACGTCAATCGCCGCCGGAACTATGTCCGCGCGAAGAGCAGAAAATAGTCCGGAGCCAATAAAGCTTAGCAACGGCTACGATCGGTGGCGAAAAAGTGCATCGCTTAGGGTCGTGTTTTGAGCCTAGGCAAGGCTCGCATATTCGTCGTTGGAGGACCGCTTTGCGCCCCCAATGCGGCCATTGCCACTGCGTCTGCAATTCCTGTAAGCAGACGTTGTTGATCTCCGATGCGGATGCATAACGGCAGATCATGCTGACTGGTCCGATGACGCCCCTCGCGATGTTGGGTGAGGTATCGGATACAGCCCAAACAAGGTTAGGGAAACTGGCAGACGGCCGTTGCCGCCTGCCTCGTCGTCACCGTAGTTCACTGGGCGACTTTCGTGCTCCGCGCGGCCTCGTCGATGACGGCGGCGATAACGGCCGGCTGCGTGAAGAGCAGTGCATGGCTGGCATCAACCTCGGTGACCTTGGCGCCTATGCGCTTGGCCATGTCCTGCAGCATGCGTTGGTCGAAGGCCTTGTCCTGACGAGCGATGACGGCCCAGCTGGGCTTGGTGTGCCATGCGGCATTCTCGAGCTTGACGCCGAACGACGACAGATTGATCGGCACCTGGGAGTTTTCCAGGAAGGCGGCGTCGTCATCGGTCGTATCCGCTGCAAAGCCCGCCTTGAAGGTGCCAGGCTTGAGGATGCCATAACCATCGGCCGTGGGTTCGATCACGAATTCCGGCGGCGTCGTATAGCCTTCGTACTGCTGTGCGGTCGTCTCGCCGGCGTCGGGTGACAGCGCGGAGACATAGACTAGGCCCGTCACTTTTGGGTCGATGCCCGTTTCGGTGATCATAACACCACCCCAGGAGTGGCCGACGAGAATGGTGGGGCCGTCCTGTCGTTCGATCGCTCGCTTCGTGGCCGCGACATCATCGGCGAGGGAAGTCAGCGGGTTCTGCACGATGGTGACCTTGTATCCACGCTGAGTGAGATTGTCGTAGACGCCGCGCCAGCCCGATCCGTCGGCGAACGCGCCGTGGACGAGAACGACGTTCCTGACCACCTGGTTGTGAGGGATCTTTTCGGCGGCGTTGAGAGCCGATGCGATGCCGATTGCTGCGGTGGCGGCGATAATGGTGGTGGTCTTCATTGTCTCTCTCCTTGTATAACGGCGATAACGATTATCGCGATAATTGTTGTCTACCGACCTTTCTGGCTTCTGTCAATAATCATCGTTATCGCGATATATCTTTTCACGAAAACGTTAGCTATAAACGTGTCAGAAGGAGACCCTCATGGCCCGACAGAAATCAAACGACCCCGTGCCGCTCGACAATCAGGTCTGCTACGCCATCTACTCCGCCGGCTTGGCCATCCAGCGGCTTTACAAGCCGTGGCTCGACGAGCTTGGCCTGACCTATCCGCAATATCTCGTACTCAACGTGCTCTGGCAGGAGGACGAGCAGACGGTTGGCCATATCGGCGAGAAGCTCGCCCTTGAGTCGAGCACGTTGACGCCGTTGCTCAAGCGCCTAGAAAGCGCGGGGCTGCTTCGGCGGACGCGCAACCCCGATAATGAGCGCCAAGTGGTGGTAGGCCTGACCGATGAGGGCCGCGCACTTCGATCGCGAGCCGGCTGCCTGGGCGATGCGCTTCTTGGTACATCAGGGCACACGCCAGATCGACTTGGTGTGCTTAATCGACAGGTCAGACAGTTGCGTGACGATATCTACGCAAAGCTGGGCAGCTGGGCCGCGCCTTCGTGAGCCTATGCGCCGAGCACGGTATCGATGTGCACTTGATCGACTATGAGAACACCTATGCATAGCTGGCCGCGGCGGCATTGTCCTGCCGCGGCATTGGGATTCGACGAGCTTGGCCCTCGCGAATCCCTTCAGTAGCTGAAGGTCGTGATGGGCCGGCACCCCGTCATGTCCTCAAGCGGTCGGAACAGTTCCGCCGTCGATCACATGCTCTGTCCCGGTAATGGACGCTGCTCGATCGGATGCAAGGAACGCAATCAGATCGGCGACCTCTTCCGGTTTGGCAGGACGCCCGAGCGGTATGCCGCCGAGTGTGTTCATGATCACCTGCACAGCCTCGTCATAGCCAATGCCGGCCTCCTCGGCTATGCGCAGGGCCAGGCCGTTGGCTTTCGGATCGGCGATCCAGCCGGGAGACACCCGCACCACCCGCACGCCCTTGGGAGAAACTTCCTTGGAAATGCTCTTGCTGTAGGTGTTGAGGGCGCCCTTAGCCGAAGCGTAGCCGGTCGTCGCTTGCGGAAGCGGGAGATTTCTCTGGATTGACGTGACATGGATGACGACACCACGTCCCTGAGCCACCATGCCAGGGATAAGCGCTCGATCTAGCCTGACCGCCGGAAAGAAGTTGAGATTGAACTCCTTGTCCCATTCCTCATCCGTGAGGGCAGCAAAGCCACCTGAAGGGGCAGAAGAGCCGCCAAGCATGTTGACGAGGACGTCCAGCCCGCCGAGGTCGCGATGCACCGCGTCGACGACGGTTTGGACCCCAGCCTTAGTAGTCAGGTCGGCTTCGACGAATGCCGCCCCGGTGAAATCCGAGGGCTTGGTGCGAGCGGTGGTGAGCACACGGGCACCGAGCTCCTTGAAGAGCTCCACGGTTGCGGCGCCGGCGCCTGAAGTACCGCCGGTGATCAGGGCCCGACGCCCCTGCAATGTAAGGAACGGAGTCATACAGTGATCTCCAGTTCGGCGACCCGGTCGCCCGCAAGCACGAAGAAGAACCGCAGATCGATCGGGCTGCCTGGGAACGTGCCGACGACATGGGCCGTGACCTGTGTCTTGCCGTTCTCCGTGCCGATAAAGACTGGCTCTACCGTATAGGTGTAGAGCTGGCCGGCTTCCACCATCCACTCCCGGATCGCATCGCGCCCGCGATGGGTCTTGCCCTTGTCCTTCACGATGCCGGTTTCGGTGAAGGCGGCTGCGATGGCATCCGGGCTGCCTGTCCGGTCTGCCTCGAAATAGGCTTCGATGGCCTTGGGTAGTTTGATTGTCATTCGGTTCTCCCATCCTTTCGACTGCGGCTTCGACCTCTATTCGAGATCGACTGGCTCGAAGGTAGATCAACGTTATTGACTGGATAAGCGGGATAAACGAGCATGAGGCGTTGCGAAAAGAGGGACAATGACACGCTCCGTACTCGCTGATCTTGACGCGGTTCTCAGCATCGCCCGCCTCGGCTCGTTCAGAGCTGCCGCCCTTGATCTCGGCATGTCTACGACAGCCTTGAGCAACTCCATCGCGAAGCTCGAGCGGCGTCTCGGCATTCGTCTGTTCAACCGCACAACGCGCAGCGTGTCTCTAACCGATGCTGGGAGGACTTTTGTCGAGCGCGTCGGGCCGGCAATGACAGACATCCACGATGCCATGCTCGCGGCTCAATCGCTTCAGGAGACTCCGACCGGCACCTTGCGCATCAATGCGTATGCGTCGGCAGCCCGCGAGGTGATGGCGCCAATCATCCTCTCCTTCCTTCGGCGTTATCCGCAGGTGCATATCGATCTGGTCACGGAGGGACGGCTTGTCGACATCGTGGCGGCCGGCTTCGATCTGGGCCTGAGGCCGGCGGACCTGGTTCCGAACGACATGATCGCCTTACAGATCGGCCTAAAGCGCAGGAATGCCGTCGTTGCATCTCCGGACTTCCTGCGCACTCATGGCACCCCAATTGTTCCGGCCGACCTGTACCGGTTTCGGTGCATCCGTGCGCGTCTGCCAAACAACGCATTGCTGCGGTGGAAATTTGAAAAGGAGGGCAACGCTGTCCAGATCGATGTGCAAGGCTCGATCACCCTCGATGAATCAAGCCTTGTCAGAATTGCGGCGCAGGATGGAGTTGGGCTCGGATACGTCATGGAGGCGGACGTGCGCGATGACATTGCTGCCGGGCGGCTGGTGCGCGTTCTCGAGGACTGGACACCCTCTTTGGCCCCACTCGCGCTCTATTACCCAGGCAGGAAGAATCCGCCGGCTGCCTTCACCGCATTCATTAAGGCTGCCCGCGATTTTGCGAATGGGTAACGCTCCGGTGCACAGATAAATGCTTGAACGAGACCGTTCCAGTACCGCTCGACGCCAGAAGGGATTCAAACGCAAGACCTCAATCCTTATGGCAGTAACGCGCCCTCATATAGGTTATTGAGCCGACTACGGCCGTATCCGAAAAGCGGACATCCGATCGATTAGGTGGCAGGTTTGCGCCGAAGCGGACACGTCGGACTGCCTTACTGATCAGCCGCCGCGCTTACACGCGCTCCAGCGCGATCGCGATACACTGACTACATCCCTCCGAAGGCAGAAGTTACAGGTTCGAATCCTGTCGGGTGCAGCATTGCCGCAGTTCGCTTGCCGACAACTATTCCCGCTGGAATTGACAGGGCCAATCTTCAGGCCTCGTCAAGCCAGAAGGCAACTCGGTCCGGGCGTCTCCGCAAGCCATGTTGAGTTGCCACTGCGACAGACCCGCCGAATTGGAAAGGTCGACGCCCTCGATACGGGTCAGAAAGAAAAAGGCGCGGTCAAAGTCTATCGGCGCGGTGAACGTCGCTCCTCGGAAGTCCGCCCGTGCGAGATTGGCAAACGAGAAGCGGCTGCCGCTGATATCGGCGTCATGGAACTGCGCACGCCCCAATTCTGCCTTTGTGAAATCAACATTGGTCAGATTGGCGTCCTGGAAATTCGAGCGCTGCATTTCCGCGCTCGCAAACACAGCGCCCTGCGCGTCCATACGGCTGAAGTCGGTCCTGTAGGCCTCGATTCTGTCGAACCGGGCGCCTTTGGCGGTCGAGTCGGCCAGGGAAGCACGCACAAGCGTTGCCTTCTCAAGATTTGCCGCAAGGAGATTGCTGTTCCTGAGGTCGGTCGAAGTGAAATCAACACCGAACAGGTTCGCCCCGCTCAGGTCCTGTCCTTCTAGGATGAGAAGCTTCTTGTCACACTCGTGCCAATTGACGCCAGGCGTCGCGGCTGCGTGGCAATTGTGAGCAGCAGTGGCGTTCTGCCAAGCAAACACAGTGCAAACCGCTAGAACCAAGCCGGATGCGGCGTAAGCTCTGGTTCGCCTCAAAGTCATTGTTGCTGGACCTCTGCTACTCGCCGACACTCAATCTTACCACATCTGCTGACACTCGAGAGTGCTCCTCGTCTACACCACCCGTCAACCCGGGAGCAGAGGACATGACGATGGTCGCCGCAGATGCGCAGCGGACGTCAACAATGGGGAGCCTGCTCGGGTGCTGACCGCCACCGCCGGCGTCCGCTGCCGACAAGCGTGAATCCGCTTGGGTCCGCACCGATCGGTACTTCCCGACGGCGAGGTGACCCGGCACGGGGTGCTAGTCGCGTATCCTGATTCCGCTGTCGCATGAACCCCACGACTTCGCTTAGCGAGGCCGAAGTTGATCACTGCCATCTACCAGGTCGAAGCATCAACCCCGCATATTTGTGTCGTAAGCTGACGTGCCGCGGATACGCCGTTTTCGGTAGGCGGGCTTTATGGCGGGCGCGCAACCTATTCTTGGATTTTTATCAAAACAATTGGATATGGCGGAGAGGGAGGGATTCGAACCCCCGATGGGCTTGCACCCATGCCGCATTTCGAGTGCGGTGCATTCGACCACTCTGCCACCTCTCCGCGGTCATGGTCCGCCATTGCCGGCGCGGCGCACTAGATAACGGCTGGGCGGACAGGTTACAAGGCCCAATCTGCCCGGCGAACCGGCTTCTTGTCACGCTGCCGCCCGGCTCTGTGTTGTCGGCGCCTGGCTTGAATGCGTTCGTGGCTCGCATGCTGGCCGCTTGCCTTGACTTGCGCCCCACCTTCGGTTAGGGACAGCGCGCAATCGGCGTGGAGGGTTCTTCCGCGCCGCTTGCTTTTTGAACCCGCAGACTGACAAAAATACGGCCGAACCGCCTGAAGCGGTTCATCAAGGCCGACCGAACAGCGAAAGGCAAAAAATGTTCGCAGTCATCAAAACGGGCGGCAAGCAGTATCGCGTCGCCGCCAACGATCTCCTGAAGATCGAAAAAGTCGAAGGCCAGGTCGGCGATATCGTCGAGATCGGCCACGTGCTCGCGCATGGCGAGGGCGAGAATGTCACGTTCGGCGCGCCGTTCGTCGACGGCGCCTTGGTCACCGCCGAGGTCGTCGAACAGGGCAAGAACCGCACCGTCATCGCCTTCAAGAAGCGCCGTCG
The DNA here is from genome assembly GCF_053850215.1 of Mesorhizobium sp. f-mel. NCBI lineage: Bacteria > Pseudomonadati > Pseudomonadota > Alphaproteobacteria > Hyphomicrobiales > Phyllobacteriaceae > Mesorhizobium > Mesorhizobium sp. f-mel. The sequence goes on along the minus strand of NZ_JBSPTO010000006.1, from coordinate 165,832 downwards.
GCAGAATTCGCGCCGCAAGATAGGCCATCGCCAGCTTTTGACCACCGTGCGGATCGCCGAGATCCTGCTGGATGGTGCCAAGCCGACGAAGAAGGCTGCGGCCAAGACCGAGGCAAAGGCTGCTCCGAAGAAGGAAGCCAAGGCAGAGGCTGCGCCGAAGGAAACCGACACCAAGGCAAGCGAAACCGCGGCTCCGCTGTTCAAGGCGCCGAAAGGCGAGCCGGACGATCTGACCGTGATCAAGGGCATCGGCCCGGTTGCGGCCGGCCAGTTGAACGAGCAGGGCATCACGACCTTCGCCCAGCTCGCCAAGCTGTCCGACAAGGATGTCGCCAGGATCGATGAGCATATGCCGTTCAGCACCGACCAGATCACGGACTGGCGCGAGCAGGCCAAAGAATTGGCGAAGAAGTAAAGCGAGCCGGCGCAATTGTCGCCGGATCGGACTTGAAACGGAACGCGAACGCGTTCATAAGACCTTTTAAGCGCCCTTGCGGCGCATCGGAGTTAGTTAGATGGCACACAAGAAAGCTGGCGGTTCGTCGCGCAATGGTCGCGACTCCCATTCCAAGCGGCTCGGCGTGAAGAAGTTCGGCGGCGAAGCCGTGATTCCGGGCAACATCATCATTCGTCAGCGCGGCACGACGTGGCATCCCGGCACCAATGTCGGCATTGGCACGGATCACACGCTGTTTGCGCTCGAAGCTGGCGCAGTCACCTTCAACAAAAAAGCCAATGGCCGAACCTACGTATCGGTGAACCCGATGACGAAGGCCGCGGAGTAGCCGGTTCCGTACGAGAACACCGGCACCCATCTCGGGAACCGGTGTCTGGCCAAGCCAGGAAATGGATCAGGGGAGATGGGTTTCCATCTCCCCTTTTTCTTGTGCCTGGAGGACTGACATGGTTGCCGAAGCGGAAGACACAGACGGTGAAAGTTACGCGATAGATTGCCCGGTCCTGGTGACCGAGCGGCTGGTCCTGCGGGCGCCGCGCGAAAGCGATATCGAGCAACTGGTGGTGCTCGCCGACAACCGCCACGTCGCCGAAATGCTGGCCCGCATGCCCCACCCCTATGGCGAGGCCGAGGCACGCGCCTTCCTGGCGATGACGGCATCGCGCCGGGCCGGGATTGCCTATGCCTTAACGCTGGCCGGTACCGAAACCTTCGTCGGCTGCGCCGGCCTCAACACCACCGATCGAGGGCTGGAGCTCGGCTACTGGATCGGCGAGCCCTACTGGAAGCGCGGCTATGCGACGGAGGCCGCACATGCGCTCGTCGACCTCGCCTTTCAGAAGACGGCGATTCAGGTGCTGCATGCCTCGACGCGGGTCATCAATCCGGCCTCACGCCGGGTCATCCACAAATGCGGCTTCCAATATGCCGGCCAAGGCATGCTGAACTCGATCGTCGCCGGCCAGGTGCCGGTCGAGCGCTACCGCCTCGATCGCAGGACCTGGACGAGCCTGCGAAACTGGGTGCATTTCTGATGGACGCCGGTCAGGCCATCTCGACCCAGACCGGCAGGTGGTCCGAGCCGACCGCTTGCCGGTCGACCCAAAGGCGCTTCAGCGATTTGGCGAGCGAGGCGCTGGTGAAGACATAGTCGATGCGCTTGTAGCGGCTGGCGTCGTCAGGTCGCTTGGGGTCGATCCAAGAGACGAGATCGGCGCCTGCGGCGGCAAGGCGCAGGGCCACATCGACGGCAAGGTCGGCGGTCATGGGTATGCCGAATTCGTGATCCAGGCGGCCGGCGAGTTCGACATATTCCGGCGATCCGGCCAGCATGTTGAAGTCGCCCATGACGACGAAGGCTTCGGGATAGGGCAGGTCCGGCAGGCCGACCTCGGCAAGCCCCGACAGCGCGCCCCCCTCGATCGCATAGTTCAACAGGCGCTGGCGCAGAAACCGGATCTGGCTGGCGCGTTCGACCGGGCTGCGATGGTCGAGATGGGTGGAATAGAAGCGGATGAAACCAAGCGGCGTCTCGATCAGCGCCTCCAGCGCGCCGCGCTGGAAATTCATCACTTCCAAACTGCGGCTGCGCGGCAAGAGGAGATTGCGCGACAGATGAACGGGCGTTTTCGACAGCACCATGTTGCCGAGCTGAAAGGTGGTGGTGATGGCACGGCCGTTTTCCAGGCGCGAGCCGACATTGGCCTCGAAATTGCTGCCATAGACGGCGAAGTATTCGGGCAGCGCCTCGCCGAGCTCGGCCACCATGTCGCGGCCGCCATTGTTGGGGTTATTGCGCGAGACCTCCTGCAGCGCGATCACGTCGGCGCCGCGCACGGCATCGGCGATGCGGCCGACATCGTAGCGGCCGTCGAGGCCGACGCCGTAGTGAATGTTGTAGGTTACGAGCTTCATTGCGACTCCGGCCAATGTTCATAAACAGCCTCGCCCTTCGCCCCGCCTTGGTTTAGAGCAGTGCCGAACGTTTAGAGCAATGCCGCAAGGCCACTAGCAGAAACTCAGCAATCCGATGAAATTTCTCGATCAAGCCAAGGTCTACATCCGCTCCGGCGACGGCGGCGCCGGCTCGGTGTCGTTCCGGCGCGAAAAATTCATCGAGTTCGGCGGTCCCGATGGCGGCGACGGCGGCCGCGGTGGCGATGTCTGGGTGGAGGCGGTCGATGGGCTGAACACGCTGATCGATTATCGCTATCAGCAGCATTTCAAGGCCAAGACCGGTACGCACGGGATGGGCCGTAACATGACCGGCGCCAAAGGTGCCGACGTCACGCTGAAAGTGCCGGCGGGAACGCAGATCTTTGCCGAGGACAACGAGACGCTGATTTGCGACCTGACCGTGGTCGGCCAACGCTTCCTGCTTGCCAAGGGCGGCAATGGCGGCTTCGGCAACCAGCATTTCAAGACCTCGACCAACCAGGCGCCGCGCCGCGCCAATCCCGGCCAGCCGGGCGAAGAGCTCAACATCTGGCTCAGGCTCAAGCTGATTGCCGACGCCGGCCTGGTTGGCCTTCCCAATGCCGGCAAGTCGACCTTCTTGGCCGCCGTCACCGCGGCTAAGCCGAAGATTGCCGATTATCCCTTCACTACGTTGCATCCTGGCCTCGGTGTGGCCCGCATCGATGGGCGCGAGTTCGTCATCGCCGACGTTCCCGGTCTGATCGAAGGTGCGCATGAGGGCGTCGGCATCGGCGACCGTTTCCTCGGACATGTCGAACGCACGCGCGTCCTTCTGCACCTCGTCTCCGCGCAGGAAGAAAATCCGGGGAAGGCCTACAACACCGTGCGCACCGAACTCGACGCCTATGGCCATGGGCTGGTCGAGAAGGTCGAGATTGTAGCACTTTGCCAGGTCGACACGCTCGATGCCGACGCACGCAAGAAGAAGGTTGCTTCGCTGAAACGCGCCGCCGGCCGTGCGCCGATGCTTTTGTCCGCGGTCACCGGCGAAGGCGTCGAAGCCGTTCTGCGCGCACTGATGGCGGTTGTGGCCGAGGCTCGCGAAGCTGTCGCGACGCCGGTCGAGACGCGCTGGAACAAATAGCGATGGCCGCGCAGTCGCTGAGAAAATACCGGCGTATTACCGTCAAGATCGGCTCGGCGCTGCTTGTCGACCGCACGACGGGCCTGAAGCGCGACTGGCTGGCCTCGCTTGCTGACGACATCGCCGTGCTGGCCAAAGGTGGCGCCGAGATCCTCGTCGTGTCGTCCGGCGCCATCGCGCTTGGCCGCACCATTTTAGGCCTCGGCAAGCGGGCACTGAAGCTCGAGGAGAGCCAGGCGGCGGCGGCCGTCGGGCAGATCGCGCTAGCCGGCGCCTGGTCGGATGCGCTCGGCAAGGGCGGCCTGAAATCGGGCCAGATCCTCCTGACGCTCGGCGACACTGAAGAGCGGCGCCGCTACCTCAACGCGCGGGCGACGATCTCGACGCTGCTGAAGATGAAGGCGGTGCCGGTCATCAACGAGAACGACACGGTGGCGACCTCCGAAATCCGCTATGGCGACAATGACCGGCTGGCGGCGCGCGTCGCCACCATGATGGGCGCCGATCTCTTGGTGCTGCTCTCCGACATTGACGGGCTCTACACCGCGCCGCCGGCGCGCGACCCGCAAGCCCGGTTCATTCCGGTCGTTGACCGCATCACCCCCGAGATCGAGGCAATGGCAGGTGCGGCCGCTTCTGAGCTTTCGCGCGGCGGCATGCGCACCAAGCTCGACGCCGGCAAGATTGCCACCGCCGCCGGCACCGCCATGATCATCACATCAGGTACGCGGTTGTCGTCGCTGCTGGCGATCGAGCGTGGCGAGCGGGCGACGTTCTTCCGGCCAAGCGCCAATCCGGTCAAAGGCTACAAGACGTGGATCGCCGGGCAGCTCGAACCGGCTGGCCGGCTGACCGTCGATGCCGGCGCCATCGGTGCGCTGCTGTCGGGCAAGTCGCTGTTGCCGGCCGGCGTCAAACTGGTCAGCGGCAATTTCTCGCGCGGCGACACGGTGGCGATCCTGTCGCCCGAAGGCCGCGAGATCGCGCGCGGACTGGTTGCCTACGATGCCGCCGATGCCGTAAGGATCGCAGGGTTGAAGACGGCCGAGATCGAAACGGTGCTCGGCTACGAGGCGCGATCGGCGATGATCCACCGCGACGATCTTGTGGTGAGCCATCCCGCAGACCAAGTATGGGCCGGTGACCAAGTAACCAGCGGAGGATGAGCCATGCTGAAGATGCATGAAAAATCCCGGGACGACACTGCCGCGCTGATGGGCGATATCGGCCGCCGCGCGCGGGCCGCCGCCCGACCGCTGGCCGTCGCCACAGCCGAGCGCAAGCACGCCGCTTTGATCGCCATGGCGCAGGCGATCCTTCTCCGCGAGCGCGACATTCTCGATGCCAATGCCATCGATATCAGGAATGGCGGGGAGTCCGGGCTGTCGGCGGCGTTGATGGACCGGCTGAAGCTCGATCCGGCTCGTATTCGCACCATGGCCGCCGGGATCCGCGAAATCGCCGAATTGCGCGATCCGGTCGGCGATGTCATTGCCGAATGGGACCGGCCGAACGGCCTGCATATCGAGCGCGTGCGCACGCCGCTCGGCGTGGTCGGCGTTATCTACGAGAGCCGGCCGAACGTGACGGCCGATGCCGGCGCGCTGTGCCTCAAGGCCGGCAATCCGGTGATCCTGCGCGGCGGCTCGGACTCGCTCAACTCCTCGGCCGCTATCCATGCCTGCCTGGTCGAAGGGCTGAAGGCGGCCAAGCTGCCGGAGGATGCCATCCAACTGGTGCCGACCGCTGACCGCGCCGCAGTCGGCGAGATGCTGAGGGGCCTTGGCGGTGCGCTCGACGTGATCATTCCGCGCGGCGGCCGCAGCCTGGTCGAGCGCGTGCAGAACGAGGCGCGGGTGCCGGTCTTTGCCCATCTCGAAGGCATCTGCCATCTCTATATCGACCGCTCGGCCAAGCTCGACATGGCGGTCAGGATCGCGGTCAACGCCAAGATGCGGCGCACCGGCGTCTGCGGCGCTGCCGAAACACTGCTGGTCGACCGCGCCGTCGCCTCCACCCATCTGGTGCCTATCCTCGACGCGTTGCGCGCGGCAGGGTGCGAAATCCATGCCGACGCCGAGGTGCTGAAAGTTTTTGCTGACGCCAAACCGGCGAGCGACGCCGACTGGGTGACCGAATATCTCGATGCTATCATCGCGGTAAAACTGGTCGACGGCGTTGTCGGCGCGATCGAGCATATCGAGACGTTCTCCTCGCATCATACCGAGGCGATCATCGCCGAGGATGCGAGCGCCGTCGAACGGTTCTTCAACGAGATCGATTCGGCGATCCTTCTACACAACGCCTCGACGCAATTCGCCGATGGCGGCGAATTCGGCATGGGCGCCGAGATCGGCATCGCCACCGGCAAGATGCACGCGCGCGGCCCGGTCGGTGTCGAGCAACTGACCTCGTTCAAATACCGCGTGCGCGGGACCGGACAGGTGAGGCCTTGAGCACTGATCTTACCCTCCCCGTTGTGGGGAGGGTGGCGAGCATTGCGAGCCGGGTGGGGGTACGACGCTGAACACTGCAACACCCCCACCCCGCTCCGCTTCGCGGATCGACCCTCCCCACACGGGGGAGGGTAAGGAGCTCGTTCCCTCCCACTATCTGAAGATGCCGCATGCCGAAAAGGGCCTGGCCGTCGGGCTGTTCGGCGGCTCGTTCAATCCTGCCCATGCCGGCCATGCACTGGTCGCCGAGATCGCGCTCAGACGTCTGGCGCTCGATCAGCTGTGGTGGATGGTGACGCCGGGCAATCCGCTCAAGAGCGCGCGGGAATTGGCGCCGCTGGCCGAGCGGCTGCGCCTGTCCGAGCAGATCGCCCGGAACCCGAAGGTCAAGGTCACCGCCTTCGAAGCGACCCATTATGTCCGCTTCACCGCCGACACGCTGGCCCTGGTCAAGGCGCGCAACCCGGGCGTCGACTTCGTCTGGATCATGGGCGCCGATTCGCTTCGCGATTTCCACCGCTGGCAGCGCTGGCGCCAGATCGTAATGACGTTTCCGATCGCGGTTGTCGACCGCCCTGGCGCGACGCTGTCGTTCCTGTCGTCGGTCATCGCCAAGACCTTCGATTACGCGCGTGTCGACGAGGGTGACGCGCCGCGGCTCGCCCGCATGAAGGCGCCGGCCTGGACCTTCATTCACGGCCCGCGCTCGTCGCTGTCGTCGACTGCGATCCGCAAAATGGGGCAGGACTGAGCCTGCACGCACTGCGTTCTCCCGCAAGAAGGAGAGAAGGCAAGTCCGGCCATGTCGCATTTGCGGCTGCTTTTCGCCGATCCGTAGGCGATCCTGCGCGGGCATGGCGATTCTCGAGCGAGACCAGACCAAACGCGACCCGGCGCAGGGCAGCCCCCCAGCCCCGGCGATCGCCATTGCCAGCGTCGTCCTGTCGATGGCGCTGGTTGCGGTCGGCAACGGACTGATGTTCGCCTATATTCCGGTCCGGCTCGGCGCCGAGGGCTTCGATCCGACCTGGGCCGGGCTGATCGTCACCGGCCTTTCGGCCGGCGGCCTGGCAGGCTGCATCTTGACCGGTCCGCTGGTGCGGCGCGTCGGCCATGCTCGCGCGTTCATGGTGCTGTCGGCGCTGATCGTGCTGTCGAACGCCGCCGTCGGGGCCGGGCCGCACCCGCTGTCGTGGATCGCGGCACGCGCGCTCTATGGCTTTGCCATATGCGGCCTGTTCATCGTCGCGCAAAGCTGGCTGAACGACGTCGTCGCCAACGCCATACGCGGCAGGGTCATGGCCTTCTTCTACGTCGCCTATGTCGCCGGGCTCGGCGTCGGCTATTCGACACTGGCGCTGATCGATATAAGGGCTGCGGACGCGCCCTTGATCGGCATCGCCTTCACCGCGCTGTCGATCCTCCCCGTTGGGCTGACGCGGCTCGCCCAGCCACCGCCGCCGCAGGCGGCGTCGGTCGCGCTTGGCCGGGCCTGGCGGATTTCGCCGGTGGGCGTCGCCGGCATGCTTGCCGTCGGCGGCCTGTCGATGACGATTTCGGGCTTCGCGCCGATCCATGCCACGGCCAAGGGCTACAGCCAGGCAGATGTGGCACTGCTTTTGTCGGCGATGCCTGTCGGCACATTGATCCTGCAGATCCCGCTCGGATGGGTTTCCGACCGCACCGACAGGCGATTTGTGCTGGTCGCCGCTTCGGCGCTTGCCATGGTGGCGGGCCTGTTCGCCCTCGGCTTCGATGGTGGTGCGCTGGCGGCGCTGGTCGTCATCTATGTCGTCTGGGCCGGCGCGTCGGAATCGATCTATTCGCTGGCCAGCGCACATGCCGCCGACCGCGCCGGCAAGGACGACCTGGTGGCGCTGTCCAGTTCGCTTCTTTTTGCGTGGTCGCTGTCCGGCTTCATCGTGCCCGGCATCGTGACCGGGCTTTCCGCCATCTATGGAACGCAGGCTTTCATCTATGTGGCCATCGTCATTGCCACTGGTTTTTGCTTGTTCGTGCTGTGGCGTGTGGTGGCGATGTCACCTGTCCCCGCCGCGGAAACCGGCAATTTCGCGCCGATGACGGCGCAGGCACCGCTGCCGGTAGACCTCGCTTTCCCATCCGAAGAACAGCGTCGCGCGGACAAGTAGACCTACGCCGGCAATTGATCATATCACTGTCTGGTGGTGGCTTCCTGCCGTGGCGCTTCCGGTGGTGGCGCGGGTATAGAAACGCCTTCGCTGTCGAAAGCCTGCTTGGCTCGTTTGGTGAGATCGATCTGGGTGGCGAAGAAATCCGCAGCCGAGGTCCAGTAACGCAAGGTGATGGCGACGTTGCTATCGCCGACGGTCGCTACAAAGGCAATCGGCGCCGGCTCCCGCCTGACGCGTCGGTCGGCGGCGGCGACGCCGAGCATGGTCTTTTGAGCGAAATCGATGTCGTTCCAGGAGCCGATGGTCAGCGTGATGTCGCCACGTCGGGCACCGTTGCGTGTATAGTTGCGGACAGGTTGGTTCCACAGCGTCGAATTGGGGGCGAGGATGTAGACGCCGTCGACCGTTCTCAACGTGGTGGCGAACAGGCCGATTTCCTCGATGGTCCCGGCGATGGCGCCGACCTCGACATATTCGCCGATGCGGAATGGCCGCAACGCCAGCAGCATTATGCCGGCGGCAATGTTCTGCAGCGTGCCCTGCAGCGCCAAGCCGATGGCCAAGCCGATGGCACCAATGGCGGCAATGATCGAGGTCGTCTGGACGCCGAACTGGCCGAGCACCATGACGACGACGAGGATCAGTATGGCGTAACGGACGATCCTCGAGAAGAAGTGGCGCAGCGTCGTGTCGAAGCCATGGATATGGCCGAGGCCGGCATAGATCGAGCGCTGGGCAAGACCGGCGACGGTATAGCCGAGGACCAGCAGGATGACGGCGCCGATGGCCGAGAAGGCGTACGAGACGATCAGCGCGCTGACCTGCGCAAGGCCGGACTGCACGGTGAGGAGAGCGTTCTGAGGGTCGATAGGCATGAGGGGGATCCGGTTGGTCAATGCGCCGATAACCCAGGCCAAGCGACAAGAGTTCCGTTTTTTCTTCAACTACGGAACCGGAAGAACGGTTCTTCGTTGGCTACAGCAGGGCTGCCGTCTTGAAACTGCAACGCAACTCTGCCTATCTAAGGGGTGTCACCTGCTTTGAAGGGTGATTTGGTTGTTCTTGCTGCGAAAGGAAATACACTGAGAACAGCACTGTGGAAGAAGGCCGACATCGTGCCTTCGCCGGCCGGGATCAGCGTAAACGACGCCGTGTCCCGCGCCATCAAGACAGTCCTTGCCAGTCTGGAAGACTCCAAGGCCGAAAACATCGTCTCAATCGACATTCAGGGAAAATCGAGCCTCGGTGACTATATGGTCATCGCGTCCGGCCGATCGCACCGTCATGTCTCGGCTGTCGCCGATCATCTCCTCAAGGCGCTCAAGGATGCCGGGCTCGGCACTGCGCGCGTCGAGGGACTGGCCGGCGCCGACTGGGTCCTGATCGATTCGGGCGACATCATCGTCCATGTCTTCCGTCCCGAAGTCCGCGACTTCTATAATCTCGAAAAGATGTGGCAAGCGCCGGACCTCGAGGAAGAGACCCTCCACTGAGCCGAATTTGATTGATGCATGTCGTTCCCAAAACCGGTGACCACTTTTGGTGACATGCATTAGCGGCTCTTCGAGGCAGGGATGAAAATCACCGTTCACGCCGTGGGCCGGATGAAAGCCGGCCCCGAGAAGCAGCTCGCCGACAGGTATTTCGAGCGCTTCGCCAAGAGCGGGCAGGCCGTGGGGCTCGAATTCTCAGGGGTTGTCGAGATTCCGGAGGGCCGCGCCCAGACCGCCAACGAGCGTCGCCGCGAAGAAGGCCAGAAGCTGCAGACGCAGCTGCAGCCCGGTACCGCGCTGATGCTGCTCGACGAGCGCGGCAAGAACTTTTCCTCCGAGGATTTCGCCGGGCGCATCGGCCTGTTGCGTGATGGCGGCCGCAAGGCACTCGTCATCGCCATCGGCGGTGCCGACGGTCACGACCAGTCGCTGCGCGATCAGGCCGATCTGATGGTGTCGTTCGGCGCGCTGACATGGCCGCACCAACTGGTCCGTGTCATGTTGGGCGAGCAGCTTTACCGGGCCGTCACTATTCTTTCGGGTCATCCCTATCATCGCTCGTGAGTCCTTGCCCGCAAATCCAGGGGCAGGTTGCAACCCAAAACCGGTGGATTGGCGTGAGCGCCCGGATTTTCGCCTCAATGCGTCACGAGGCTGTTTGTGGTCGGCAGGGCTCTCGAACATGGTTGATGGTTCGTTAACGAAGCCACGCATAGAGTCGGGCTTCAATGTCTGAAGATTGGAAATCGCGAACGGGCTTTTGGCGCGCACGCTGCGGCTTGGCAGCGGCGCTGCTTATGCTGTCGCTTTGTGCCGCGCGGGCTGAGAACAGGCTCGACGTGGCGCCTGATCCGGACCAGAGCCGTGCCGAATACGAACGGGTGTCGAAGGAGATCACGCTGTCGTCGGAGCGGTTGGCCAAGCTCGCTGCCGACATGGCGACGGTCAAGAAGGACCATGCCTCGATCACCGCGGCGCTGATCCAGTCGGCGATGACCGAGCAGAAGCTCGGCCAGGACATCGAGGACATCGGTGCCAAGCTGGAAGGGTTGAAGGGCGAGGAGCAGAAAATCCGCGCCTCGCTGGCCGCTAGACGCGACGTTCTGGCCGAGGTGCTGGCCGCGCTGCAGCGTATGGGGCTCAATCCGCCGCCGGCCATCCTGGTCAAGCCGGAGGACGCGCTGTCGTCGGTGCGCAGCGCCATCCTGCTCGGCGCCGTGGTGCCGGAACTGCGCCAGCAGACCGAGATATTGCTGGCGGACCTCAAGGAGCAGTCGCGGGTGACCGCCTCGATCGAGGCGGAGCGGGCGCGGCTGACGGCGGCAGTCGGCGAGCAGACGGCGGAAAAGAAGCGGCTCGGCATGCTGCTCGAAGCCAAGCAGAAGCTCGAGGCCGAGACGCAAACGGCACTGGCGGCGGAAAAGCAGCGATCCGCAGCACTGGCGGCCAAGGCCGGCAGCCTGAAGGAACTGATCGCCTCGCTCGAGGCCGACAAGGCCCGCAAGGCGGCGGACGCCGCGAAGGCAGCCGAGCAGAAGGCCGCGGACGCCGACAAGGCCCCGGCACAGACGGCTCCGGCACAGAAGGCCCCGGCACAGACGGAACTGGCGGCCCTGCCGGTCCCGGAAGCCAACCGGCTCACCGCCGCTGCACCGTTTTCGGCGCTTCAGGGGCAGATCGCGCTGCCCGTCACCGGGAAGATCAAGCGGCGGTTCGGGGCCAGCGACGGTAACGGCGCAGTGATGCTCGGTGACATGGTTGCGACACAATCGGGAGCCATCGTCACCGCGCCAGCGGACGGAAATGTGCTTTATGCGGGACCTTTTCGCTCCTATGGTCAACTCTTGATCCTGAACGCGGGTGACGGCTATCATGTCGTTCTCGCGGGGATGAGCAGAATCAGCGTCGCGTCTGGCCAGTCGGTGCTCGCAGGAGAGCCGGTCGGCGCGATGGGAGAGGCCCGGGTGGCGAGCACCTCGGCATCGAAGAATGGAAATGCCACGCCGGAGCTCTATGTTGAGTTCCGCAAGGATGGAAAACCCGTCGATCCGACCCCATGGTGGGCGGACCGTTTCTCTGGAAGGACGTGAGATGATGCGGAAACTTTCGCTTCTGTTTGCCGGTGCGCTGATGGGCGCATCCGCGATGAGCCTGGTCTATGGCGCCCCCGGCTCGACGGCGAACGCTGCGGGCTCCGAGACGTATAAGCAGCTGGCGATCTTCGGTGACATCTTCGAGCGGGTGCGGGCGCAGTACGTGACGCCGCCCGACGACAAGTCGCTGGTCGAAAACGCTATCAACGGCATGCTTACCTCGCTCGACCCGCACTCCTCGTATATGAACGCCGAAGAGGCGCAGGACATGCGCGTGCAGACCAAGGGCGAGTTCGGCGGCCTCGGCATCGAGGTCACCATGGAGAACGACCTGGTCAAGGTGATCACGCCGATCGATGATACGCCGGCCGCCAAAGCGGGCGTGCTTGCCGGCGACTATATTGCCAAGATCGACGGTGAGGAGGTTCGCGGCCTGAGCCTCAACGACGCGGTCGAGAAGATGCGCGGGCTGGTCAACACGCCGATCAAGCTCACTATCCTGCGCCAGGGCGCCGACAAGCCGATCGAGCTGACGGTGGTGCGCGACATCATCAAGGTCAAGGCGGTCAAGTTTCGGGTCGAGAACGACATCGGCTACATGAAGATCACCTCCTTCACCGAAAAGACCCATGACGACCTCGAGAACGCCATCGACACCATCAAGAAGCAGGTGCCGGACGAAAAGCTCAAGGGCTACGTGCTCGATCTGCGCCTCAATCCGGGCGGGTTGCTCGACCAGGCGGTGAGCGTGTCCGACGCCTTCCTCACCCGTGGCGAGATCGTCTCGACGCGCGGCCGCGATCCGAAGGATGTCACCCGCTTCGACGCGCGGCCGGGCGACGACATCGACGGCAAGCCGCTGGTCGTGCTCGTCAATGGCGGCTCGGCCAGTGCGTCCGAAATCGTCGCCGGTGCGCTGCAGGATCTGCGCCGCGCCACGGTGGTCGGCACGCAGTCCTTCGGCAAGGGTTCGGTGCAGACCATCGTCCCGCTCGGCGAGAACGGCGCGCTGCGCCTGACGACGGCGCTCTATTACACGCCGTCCGGCAAGTCGATCCAGGGCAAGGGCATCACGCCCGACATCAAGGTCGACCAGCCGTTGCCGCCGGACCTGCAGGGCAGGGATTTGACGCGCGGCGAGTCGGACCTCAAGGGCCACATCAAGGGCAGCGACGAGGGCGATACCGGTTCGGGCTCAGCAGCCTATGTGCCGCCGGAGCCGAAGGACGACCTGCAACTCATCTTTGCCGAGCAGTTGCTGCGCGGCGAGAAGACCGATCCGGCGTTCCCGCCGAATCCGGACAAGGCTGTGCTGAACCAGTAGGGGCCGTGCTGAACCAGTAGGGGGCCGTGCCGAACCAGTAAAGGTCGATCAGCCGGACAACAGGTCTGGCTGCCTGATCGAAGCGATGTAATGCTGCCGGGGCCGCAAGGCCTCGGCAGTTTGATTCGGGGGAACAGCGGCTGGGGATGCGGCTTGGCTGACATCGGCAACGACATCGAACGCCCACTCGGGCAGGCCGTCCGGCCGCCGCGCGCGCCCCGCAGGATCAGCGCGGGTGTGGTCGCGGCCACGCTCCTGGTGCTGGCCGTAATCGGCGTCTCCGGCGCGATTGCGCTGCGCGAAAGGCCGTTTCGAAAGCCGGAAGAAGTCGCCATTTCGACGCCGAAGACGACAGCAGTGGTCGAATCGGCAGCGCCGACCACTGAGCCGGCATTGACGGCGGAAGCAGCACCCAAGACGAGCGGATCCAAGATGGGCAGGCCCAAGACGGGCGGGCCGCAGATCATCCACATGCAGACCGAAGAGGGCAATGGTTCGACCAGGGCGGCCATTGTCATTCGCGACCCTTCGACGATCGGCCAAAACCTGAGGATCGCGCATATTCCCGACAGGACGCTGGTCGAGGCCGGCGAAACCGGGCCATTGCCGGTTCGTGCCGCCGACGGAAGGCGGCCGTTCGATGTCTATGCGCGGCCGTGGTCCGGTTCACGCGGTGCGCGCGTGGCGATTGTCATCGGCGGGCTTGCCGTGTCGCAGACCGGCACGCAGTCGGCCATCGCCAAGCTGCCGGCCGAAGTTACGCTGGGCTTTGCGCCACAGGGCAACAGCGTCGGCCGCTGGATGCAGGCGGCGCGGCAGAGCGGCCATGAGATCGTCATGCAGGTGCCGCTCGAACCGTTCGACTATCCGAACGTCAATCCCGGCCATAACACGCTGACGGTCGCTGCGACGGCGGACGAGAATTTGAAGAATTTGCGCTGGGCACTGTCGCGGACGACCAACTACACCGGCGTCATGAACTATATGGGCGCACGTTTTTCGGCCGATGCGGCGGCGATGGGGCCGCTGATGGCAGAGCTCGGCAGGCGCGGCCTGGCCTATTTCGACGACGGTTCGTCGGCGCGTAGCCTGGCACCCGACCTGGCGTTGAAAAACGGCGTGCCGTTCGTTGCCGGCGACACGTCGATCGACGCGGTGCGGGACCGCGGCGCCATTTTGAAGAAGCTGGACGAACTGGAAGCCACCGCGCGGGCGAAAGGGTTTGCCGTCGGCATCGGCTCGGCCTTCGACCTGACGGTCGACACCGTGTCGGCCTGGGTGGTCGAGGCCAAGAAGCGCGGCATCGAGATCGTTCCGATTTCGGCAGTGGCGGTGGATCCGGAAAAAGGTTGAGCATGGCGAAGAAAGAACTGGTCGATCCCGAGACGCTGCCTTATCGTCGCTGTGTCGGACTGATGATCCTCAACGGCGACGGGCTGGTCTGGGTCGGGCATCGCATTGCCGAGCCGGACAGCGAATTCGCCGGCACGACGCAGCTCTGGCAGATGCCGCAGGGCGGCATCGACAAGGGCGAAGAGCCGCTGCAGGCGGCACAGCGGGAACTCTACGAAGAAACCGGCATGCGCAGCGTTTCGTTGCTGGATGAGGCGCCGAACTGGATATATTACGACCTGCCGGCCCATCTGGTCGGCATCGCCTTCAAGGGGAAATATCGCGGCCAGACGCAAAAATGGTTCGCCTTCCGCTTTCACGGCGACGTGAGCGAGATTGAGATCAATCCGCCGCCGGGCGGCCACACCGCCGAGTTCGACAAATGGGATTGGTGGCCAATGGAGGAATTGCCCGACCTGATCGTGCCATTCAAGCGTCAGGTCTATGAGGATGTGGTTGCGGCGTTCCGGCATCTGGTTGCGTAGCTTGGCGCAAGCCGCGCTCGCCCCGACCACGGTTGCCGCGTCAGCGCGGTGGCCTTATTGATGGCCAATCCGCTGCAGACGGGGTTGGCATGAACGGCGCTTCCAAAAAATCTCTTTCTGAAAGGGTCGCCGTCAAAGCCGCGCCGATCAGCGAAGCGGCGGCCGGCGCCATATTGACCGTCGATCTCGGCGCCATCCGCGAAAATTATCGGCGGCTCAAGGCGCGTTTAGGCGATGTTGGCTGCGCGGGTGTCGTCAAGGCCGACGGCTACGGGCTCGGCGGGGCCCAGGTGGCGGCGGCGCTGGCGGCCGAGGGCTGCGCTACTTTTTTCGTCGCGCATCTGGCCGAAGGTGTCTTGCTGCGCCAGGCGCTCGGCGCACGGCCGGCGATCTATGTGCTGAACGGCATACAGCCGGGCGCTGAAAGCGAAGCCGTCGAAGCGGAGCTGGGCGTGGTCATCAACAGCGCCGGCCAACTCGCCGCCTGGCGCTCGGCGGCGCAGCGGGCCGGCCGCAAGCTCAAGGCTGGAATCCAGGTCGACAGCGGCATGTCGCGGCTCGGCATGGCGGCAGCCGAGGTGGAGGCCGTCACTGCCGATCCGCGGGCTTTCGACGGCATCAACGCCACCTTCGTCATGAGCCATCTCGCTCGCGCCGACGAGCCCGAGCATCCGGCCAACGAGCAGCAGCGGCTGGAATTCGAGCGGCTGCGCAGGATGCTGCCACCGGTGCCGGCCTCGCTGGCCAATTCCTCCGGCATCTTTCTTGGGCAGGCCTTTCACTACGACCTCGCCCGGCCCGGTGCGGCGCTCTACGGCATCAATCCGACGCCAGCCGAGGAAAATCCGATGCTGCCGGTGGTGCGGCTTCAGGCAAAGGTCATACAGACGCGCAGCCTCGATAGGGGAGCCGGCGTCGGCTATGGCCATATTTTTCACGTGACCGATTCGCTGGTCGCCGCAACGATCTCGCTTGGCTATGCCGATGGCTGGCATCGTCGCGCGGCTTCCGCCGCCTGGTTCGAAAATGTGCGTTTGCCGTTCCTGGGCCGTGTATCGATGGATTCGATCGTTCTCGACATTTCGGCCCTGCCGCCCGACAGGCTGAAGGCGGGTGACCTCGTCGATCTGATCGGACCGTCGCAGACGGCGGATCAGGCGGCCTGCCATGCCGGCACCATCGGCTATGAAATCCTGACCAGCCTCGGACACCGTTTTCACCGGCGCTATGTGAATGGATAGCGCGCGGGCTTTTTTACGCATCTCGTTGTCCCAAAACCGCTGCGTACTTTTGGGCGACATGCTTGGGCACTTGGCGGACGCCGTAAAATCCGGCAGACAGATGGCCACGATGCCCCGCCCCTAAAATTCCTGACAAGACGTCGTTCTGGAGAACTATGCGATGAAGATCTTCGTGCTGGGCGGCGGCGTCATCGGGGTCACCACCGCTTATTACCTGGCCGAGGCCGGCCATGAAGTGACGGTGATCGACCGCCAGAAGGGTCCGGCGCTGGAAACCAGCTTTGCCAATGCCGGCGAGATTTCGCCCGGCTACGCCTCTCCCTGGGCCGGTCCCGGCGTCCCGCTGAAGGCGATCAAATGGCTGTTGATGAAACATGGTCCGCTGGTGGTGCGGCCGACCCTCGATCCGCATATGTGGGTATGGCTGGTCAGGATGCTGCGCAACTGCACGGCTGAGCGCTATGCGGTGAACAAGGCGCGCATGGTTCCTTTGGCCGAATACAGCCGCGACACACTGAAAGCGCTGCGCGAGGCGACCGGCATCGCCTATGACGAGCGCGCCAAGGGAACGCTGCAGCTGTTTCGCACGCAACAGCAGCTCGACGGCACTGCCGGCGATGTCGAGGTGCTGAAGACATACGGCGTTCCCTACGAGATTCTCGATCCCGACGGCTGCATCGCGGCCGAGCCGGGGCTGGCAGGGGTGCGTGAAAAATTCGTCGGAGGCCTGCGACTGCCGGGCGACGAAACCGGTGACTGCAAGATGTTCACCGACCGTCTGGCCGAGCTCTGCGTGGCGCGTGGCGTCACCTTCGAATACGACACGGAGATACGGCGCGTCGTCAAGAAGCGCAACCGTATCGCCAACCTCAATACGAGCAATGGTTGGAAGGCTGCCGACGCCTATGTGATGGCGATGGGCAGCTATTCGGCCAAGTTCATGCGCACGCTGAAACGACCCGTCCCGGTCTATCCGGTCAAGGGCTATTCGATCACTGTGCCGATCAAGGATGCTGCCGCAGCACCGGTGTCGACGGTGATGGACGAGACCTACAAGGTGGCGATCACCAGGCTCGGCGACCGCATCCGGGTCGGTGGCACGGCGGAGATTTCCGGCTTCGACCTGACGCTGCATGAATCGCGGCGGCGCACGCTCGAGCATTCGCTTGGCGACCTTTTTCCGGGCAGCGGCGATATGAAGTCGGCGACCTTCTGGTGCGGGTTGCGGCCGATGACGCCGGACGGGCCGCCGCTGATCGGCCGCACCGAGTTCTCCAACCTCTATCTCAACACCGGCCATGGCACGCTCGGCTGGACTATGGCCTGCGGCTCGGCCAAGGTCCTGGCCGACATCATTTCAAGCCGGGTGCCGGACATCAATGTCCGCGACCTCGGGCCGGAGCGATACCAGCGGTAGGATCGGAAGTGTCCTTCACGCATTCGAGCGCGGTGAGCAACTTGCCCCGCGACTTGGATCAAGCTTCAACACACTTCGCCGCGTCAGATGAATATCATCAGACGAACAGGCTTCGCTCCCGTTCCACCGCCTTGGTGATGAAGCTCGCGACGACCTGGACGCGGCGCAGCGGCCTGACTGATTCGTGATAGACCAACCAGTAGGCGCGGCGAATGGGCGCGACAATGTCGACAGCCACCAGTTCCGGCATCGAACGGGCGACGAAGGTGTGCAGAATGCCGATGCCGGCGCCGGAGCGCACCGCTTCGGCCTGGCCGAGCGCCGAGGAGATGGCGAAGCTCGTGCGCCAGTCGGCGCTGAACTCGGCCGCATAGTCGAGCGAGGGGCTGACGATGAGGTCCGGCACATAGCCGATCAGCGTGTGCCGGCCGAGCTCGGCGGGCGTCTGGGGCAGGCCATGCGTTTCGGTATAGGCGCGGGACGCGAACAGGCCGAGCGTGTAGTCGACCAGCTTCCCCGCCACCAGCCTGCCTTCGGTCGGCCGCTCCACGGTGATGGCGATGTCGGCTTCGCGCCTGGACAGCGAGAAGGAACGCGGCACCGGCACCAGCTGGATGGTGAGTTCGCGGTGAAGCGCCGTCAGTGCGCCGAGGCGTTTGGCCAGGAAGGCGACGCCGAAACCATCAGGCGCGCCGATGCGCACCGTGCCCGAAACATCGTCGCCTTCGCCCGCCACGGTCGAGCGCGCGGCGATCATGTCGCCTTCCATGCGCTCGGCGATGTCGAGAAAGCGCTCGCCCGCCGGCGTCAGCTCGCTGCCGGTGGTCAGCCGACGAAAAAGTTTTGTGCGTAGCGCATCCTCGAGTGCGGCGACGCGGCGCGAGACGGTGGCGTGGTTGAGCTCCAGCCGCTTGGCCGCGCCGAGGATCTGGCCGGCACGCGCCACCGCAAGAAAGATGCGGACGTCATCCCAGTTCATAAGGATGATCCGTATGACGACGATTACGGCAGCGCTCCAAGGCGCCCCCCTCTGTCCTGCGGGACATCTCCCCTACTTGGGGAAGATCGGCCGGCCGCTCCGGCGGCGACTTCCTTGCAACGGGTTGGCGAAAGTCGGGATGACAGCCAATCTCCCCCCAAGAGGGGGAGATGTCCGGTAGGACAGAGGGGGGCGCGAAGGAACTCAATTTCTCAATCCTTGCCGCTAGGGGCCTGCATCCTTATCATTTGCGGCAATTGATGCACAGCCGCGCACCGCTATCTATTTACCGCACAACGGTTGCGTTTTCGCTCGCGTTGCCATCGGCCGCGCAAAGGCGGACAATGCTGCATCACAAATACAGGGAGAGAAACCATGATCGAATACGGTCATTTTATCGGCGGCAAGCGTGTCGCTGGGACCAGCGGCCGCAAGCAGGACGTCATGCAGCCGATGGACGGCACGGTGCGCGGCACGGTGGCGCTGGCTTCGCAGGCTGAACTGCGCGCGGCTGTGGAAAACGCCAAGGCGGCGCAGCCCGGCTGGGCGGCGACCAATCCGCAGCGGCGCGTGCGCGTCTTGATGAAGTTTCTCGAACTGGTCACCGGGGAGTATGATGCGCTGGCCGACATTCTGGCGCGCGAACACGGCAAGACCATCTCCGACGCCAAGGGCGACATCCAGCGCGGCCTGGAAGTGGTCGAGGTCTGCATCGGCGCGCCGCATATGATGAAGGGCGAGTTCACGGACGGCGCCGGCCCCGGCATCGACGTCTATTCGATGCGCCAGCCGCTCGGCGTCGTTGCCGGCATCACGCCGTTCAATTTTCCGGCGATGATCCCATTGTGGAAGATCGCGCCGGCTATCGCTTGCGGCAACGCCTTCATCCTGAAGCCTTCGGAGCGCGACCCCGGCGTGCCGATGCGCATCGCCGAGCTGTTCATCGAGGCCGGCCTGCCGGCGGGCATCCTCAACGTCGTCAACGGCGACAAGGACGTGGTCGACGCCATCCTCGACGATCCCGACATCAAGGCCATCGGCTTTGTCGGCTCGACGCCGATCGCCCAGTACATCTATTCGCGCGGCTGCGCGGCCGGCAAGCGCGTGCAGTGCTTCGGCGGTGCTAAGAACCACATGATCATCATGCCCGACGCCGACATGGACCAGACCGTCGACGCGCTGATCGGCGCCGGCTACGGCTCGGCCGGCGAGCGCTGCATGGCGATCTCGGTGGCTGTCCCGGTCGGCAACGATACCGCCAACCGGCTGATGGAAAAGCTGGTGCCGCGCGTCGAAAGCCTGAAGGTCGGCCCGTCGACGGATTCGTCCGCCGATTTCGGCCCGCTGGTGACGGCGCAGGCGCTGGAACGGGTCAAGGGCTATGTCGATACCGGCGTCAGGGAAGGCGCCAAGCTGGTTGTCGACGGCCGCGGCTTTTCCATGCAGGGCTACGAGAACGGCTACTATATGGGCGGCTGCCTGTTCGACAACGTGACCGCCGACATGCGCATCTACAAGGAAGAGATCTTTGGGCCGGTGCTCTCCGTAGTGCGCGCGCCGACTTACGAGAACGCGATCAAGCTCGCCAACGACCACGAAATGGGCAACGGCGTCGCCATCTTCACCCGCGACGGCGATGCCGCCCGCGACTTCGCCTCGCGAGTCCAGGTCGGCATGGTCGGTATCAACGTGCCGATCCCGGTGCCGATCGCGTATTATACGTTCGGCGGCTGGAAAGCGTCTTCCTTCGGCGACCTAAACCAGCACGGACCGGACGCATTCCGTTTCTACACCAAGACCAAGACGGTGACCTCGCGCTGGCCGTCCGGCGTCAAGGACGGCGCCGAATTCGTCATCCCGACAATGAACTAGCCGGACGATTGCTTGTTTGCGCGTCCTCGCCTTCGGCTGCGGGCGCGCGGGCAGGCATCAAGGACGGGCCGAATTCGTCATTCCGACAATGAACTAGCCGAACGGTTGCGTGTTTGCGCGTCCTCGCCTTCGGTTGCGGGCGCGCGGGCAGGCGTCAAGGACGGGGCCGAATTCGTCATTCCGACAATGAACTAGCCGGACGGTTCCGGGCCTAGATGTAAGATTGAACGAAAAGGCCTGGCCAGCGACCGGGCCTTTTTGTTGACCGGTCGCGGCCCGCATCTGCGTGAACGCTAATGTGATGGAACCAGGCGGGCGGCAGAAACCTTAATCTGCAATCCTGCCGCGAAGAAGGCGCGGCAGGTCAACCAACCGCGCTGACGGCAGCTGCGGGGGCATCGGCCGGCGCAAGGAGGTGTCAGATGACGCGTCTTATGGTGTCGATACTTTGCGCGGCGGCTGCCGCGTTTTCCGCCGTCTCGGCAACAGCGGCCGAACAATGCGCGCCACGAGCCGACATGATCAAGGCGCTCGGCGAGAAGTTCCGGGAAAATCCGACTGCGCTCGGCGTCGTCAATCCGAATGTGATTGTTGAAGTCTTCGTTTCCGATAAAGGCACCTGGACCATCCTCGCCAGCGACACACGCGGTCAAAGCTGCGTGGTTTCGGTGGGTGAAGGCTGGGAGAGCGCGGTGACGACAGCCGCACTGCCAGGCACCTGAGCCGCTTAGCGCGTGACAGCCGCCTCGGCATGGCCCCGCTGCCGCGATTCTCGGCGACGATCTTGAACGGATCCACAGGCGCCCCAGCGGGCGCCTGCTTGCGCTTTTTCGGTGCCGGTACCATATATCGAACATAGTGGGAACATCTGGAATCGTCCCCGCTGATGACAGACCGGAACACGGAAAGGAACGACGCAATGGTGATGACGTCGGAACCGGCCTGGATCGTTCCGGCAAAATGAGGCGTCTCCCTTTGCCGGACGTGATGGCAAAGGAGGTGCCCTATGGCACGCAAATCGCTGTTGGGTTGGGTGAAAGCCCTGGTTCTTGCTGGCGCATTGGCGGTCGGTACGAACGCCGCAAGCGCCCAGTATCAGTACTGCGTTGAACATGGCGATCTCGTCGCCCACCTGAGCGAGCAGTTCCAGGAAAGACAGTTTGCTTTCGGGCTGATCGGTCAAATGGCGATTATGGAGGTCTATGTCGCCGAGACCGGAAGCTGGACGATCATCGTCACCGATGTCGCCGGCAGAAGCTGCATCGTCGCGGCCGGCGAACATTGGGAAAACGTGGTGATCCCGCCCGACCAGGACGCATGACGGATTGGGCGATGCTCAACGCCTGGCCGGCGCTAGGCGCTTTGAGGACTTTTGCTCTCTCTTTTCGGCATCAGACCGTCGGTGCCGCCGTTGATGACGTATTCGGCGCCGTGGATTGCAGAAGCACGATTTGAAACAAGGAAGGCGGCTGGCTTTGCGATCTCTTAGCGCGTGGCAGCCGCCTCGGCATGGCCGCGCAGCAGCGCCATCAGGCGCTTGGCATCCTTGGCGGCGGCGTCTTCGTCGCCGTCGAGGATCGAGCGGATCAGCGCGACGTGGTGCTCAGCCGATTCGGCGAGCCCGGTATCGGCCTTGTAGCGGAACCAGAAGCGGCGGCTGTGGGTCTGCAAGGGAGCAGCCAGCCGCGCGGCGAACGGGTTGTCGGCCGCCAGTGCCAGCGCCTCGTCGAGCGCCTTGTCGGCCTGAATGAAGGCTAGCACATTGCCTGATATCACCGCCTTCTGCATGGCAAGCGCGGCATCGTGAAACAGGTCGGCGGCCTCACGGGTGACGAAGCGGGCGGCCGAACGGGCAAGAACCACCTCGACGCCACGCCGTGCATCGAGAACGCGCAACCAGTCGCCGGGATGGAGCGGGGCAATGGCGATGCCGGCACGGGGCCGGACATCCAGCAGTCCCTCCCACGCCAGTCGCTGGATCGCCTCGCGCACCGGCGTGCGGCCAAGTCCCAGCCTGTCGATCACGGCGCCCTCGGTGATGAAGCTAGAAGGCGCAAGTTCGAGCGTTACGATCATGTGCTCGAGCACCCGGTAGGCTTTCGCCGCCACTGGCTCGAACGCCGGGCTTGTTTCATTGAATATCAAAGGCGCACTCCTGATATATTTTTGATATATCATAGCGAAATCCGTGTTGACAGTCCGTTTCTTGATAAATATACGACTGATATATCAGATGGAGCGACCGCCATGTGGACTGGAGTTTTCCCCGCCGTCACGACCAAATTCACCGAGGACGACCGCCTCGACCACGCCGAGATGGAGCGCTGCTTTGCGCTGCAGATGGAGGCCGGCTGCGACGGCATCATCGTCTGCGGTTCGCTCGGCGAGGGGCCGATGCTCTCGCATGACGAGAAGATCGACGTGCTGAAGACCGCGCAGAAGATCGCTGGCAACAAGCCGGTTCTGCTGACGGTCAACGAGCCCGGCACGCGCGAGGCGGCCGCGATCGCGCGCCGGGCCGCCAAGGAGGGCGCCAGCGGGCTGATGGTGGTGCCGAGCCCGATCTACCACACCAATGCGGAGGAGACGGTCGCCGCGCTGCGCGCCGTTGCCGAGGCCGGCGACCTGCCGGTGATGATCTATTCCAACCGGCTTGCCTACCGCGTCGACGTCACCGTCGATCAGATGGAGGAACTGGCGAAGGACAAGCGTTTCGTCGCCATCAAGGAATCCTCCGACGACATCCGCCGCTCGACCGAAATCATCAACCGCTTCGGCGACCGTTACGACCTGTTCACCGGCGTCGACAATCTTGCGTTCGAGGCGCTGTCGGTCGGTGCCATCGGCTGGGTGGCGGGACTGGTCACCGCGTTCCCCCGCGAGACGGTCGCGATTTATCAGTTGATGAAGCAGGGCCGCCGCGAGGAGGCGCTAAAAATCTACCGCTGGTTCCGGCCGCTGCTCGACCTCGACGTGTCGACCTATCTGGTGCAGAACATCAAGCTCGCCGAAGTCCTGGCGATCAACACCAACGACCGCGTGCGCATGCCGCGCCAGCCGCTGTCGGGCGAGCGCCGAAAGACCGTCGAAAAGATCGTCAGGGATGCGCTGGCGGTGCGGCCCGTGCTCCCACAATTCTAGGGGTGGCGATGTCGCGGACCCCCTCATCCGGCCGCTTCGCGGCCACCTTCTCCCCGAGGGGAGAAGAGGTCGCAAACGCTGGCCTCAGCCTCTTCTCCCCGACGGGGAGAAGGCGGGCCGAAGGGCCGGATGAGGAGGCTGGCTCCAAGGTGCGGAGCGAGGCGGAGGCCGAGCCATGCAGCGCGGCGCGCAGCCATGAATAGCGATGCGACGCTCGACATCGCCATTATCGGCGGCGGCATCATCGGCATCTGTGTCGCCGCCTATCTGGCCGAGGCGGGGCGAAACGTCACGATCTTCGATCGAACGGGCATCTGCGAGGAAACGAGTTCCGGCAATGCTGCTGCCTTGGCCTTTTCCGATGTGTTGCCGCTGGCCCACAAGGGCATGATCAGGCATCTGCCGAAATGGCTTGCCGACCCGCTCGGCCCGCTCAGCATCCCGCCCGCCTACCTGCCGAAGCTGCTGCCCTGGCTTATCCGCTTCTGGCGCGCCGGACGAAACGACCGCTACGAGGCCAGCCTCCGTGCGCAGGCCGGGATGATGCGGCTCGCCGAGGCCGAATGGGCAGGGCTGATGGCGCGCTCGGGCACCGGAAACATGCTGCGCGAGGACGGCTCGCTCGAACTTTACGAGAGCGAGGCCGAGTTCAAGGCGACGCTGCCCGGCTGGGCGGCGAGGCAACGCTTCGGCATCGGCTTCAGCCATGTCGAGGGCGATGCTCTCGTCGCCTTGCAGCCCGGCCTGTCGCCGCGCTTCGTCAAAGGCACTTTCGTACCGGGATGGAAGACCGTTACGGATCCGAAATTATTGGGCAAGGCGATCTGGACCTTTGCTGAGAAGAACGGCGCGCGTTTCGAAAAGGCTCGGATCGACCATGTCGGAGCGGGGCAGGATGGCGCAACGTTGACGCTGGCCGACGGTAGGGTGCGGCAAGCAAAATGCCTCGTCATCGCCGCCGGCGCCTGGTCGCATCTCCTGGCGAAACATATCGGCGACCGCATCCCGCTCGAAACCGAGCGCGGCTACAACACGACCCTGCCGAAAACCGCCTTCGACGTGAAGCGGCAACTGATCTTCTCCGGCCACGGCTTCGTCATCACCCCGCTCGAAACCGGTGTGCGCGTCGGCGGCGCGGTCGAGTTCGGCGGGATCGAGCGGCCGCCCAACTACGCCCGCTCGAAAGCGCTGCTCGACAAGGCACAAAAATTCCTGCCGGGGCTTGACCCAGCCGGCGGCCGCGAATGGATGGGGTTTCGGCCGTCGCTGCCGGATTCGCTGCCGGTGGTCGGTGGCGCCAGGCATGCCGGCACGATAGTCTATGCCTTCGGCCACGGCCATCTCGGCCTGACCCAGGCAGCTGCCACCGGGCGCCTGGTCCGCGATCTCATTCTCGGCCAAAATCCGGTGTTTGATCTTTCTCCGTTTTCCCCGAACCGCTTCTGACGGGATCTAGACATGGCGCGCCACTCCTTCTTCTGCATCGACGGTCACACCTGCGGCAATCCGGTGCGGCTGGTCGCCGGCGGCGGACCACTGCTCCAGGGCGCGACGATGATGGAGCGGCGCGCGCATTTCCTGGCCGAATATGACTGGATCCGCACCGGGCTGATGTTCGAGCCGCGGGGCCATGACGTGATGTCCGGCTCGATCCTCTATGCGCCGACGCGGCCCGATTGTGACATCGCCATCCTGTTCATCGAAACTTCGGGGTGTCTGCCAATGTGCGGTCATGGCACCATCGGCACGGTGACGATGGCCATCGAGCACGGGCTGATCAAGCCGAAGACGCCGGGTTTGCTCAGGCTGGACACACCGGCCGGCCTGGTCACCGCCGAATACAAACAGGTCGGCGAATATGTCGAGGAGGTGCGAATCACCAACGTGCCGTCCTTCCTCCATGCCGAGGGACTGACGGTGGAATGTCCGCAGCTCGGCGAGATCATCGTCGACGTCGCCTATGGCGGCAATTTCTACGCCATCGTCGAGCCGCAGAAGAACTATCGCGACATGGCCGACCATTCCGCCGGCGACCTCATCGCCTGGAGCCCGGTGGTGCGGCAGCGGCTCAACGAGAAGTACGCCTTCGTGCATCCCGAGAATCCTGGCATCGACCGGCTTTCGCATATGCTGTGGACGGGTGCGCCGACCGACAGCCAGGCGGATGCGCGCAACGCCGTCTTCTACGGCGACAAGGCGATCGACCGCTCGCCTTGCGGCACCGGCACCTCGGCCCGGATGGCGCAGCTTCACGCCAAGGGCAAGCTTAGGACTGGCGACGATTTCGTCCACGAATCGATCATCGGCTCGCTGTTCAAAGGCAGGGTCGAGAAGGAAGTCACGGTGGCGGACAAGCCGGCGATCATTCCCTCGATCGGCGGCTGGGCGCGCATGACCGGATTGAACACGATCTTCATCGACGACCGCGATCCGTTCGCGCACGGATTCGTCGTCAAATAGAGAGCATCCTGACGCAGGGGAAATGAAAGGGAACGCAAAGATCGATTGCTCACGCGGCGCAACGATCCCGCTCATCAACTTATTTTGACGGCGATTCCTTCGAAACGGCGTGCATTTTGACGACGAATCGCCAAAGACATTGTGTTATGCCAATGATAGGGTCCGCGATAGTCCAGAGGCCGGGAAGGGAACAACGGGCAATCCGATTGCGTGCTTCAAAATCACGCATGCCGATTAAAAAATGACGTTGCAATCCGGGCTCGAAACTTTACGACTAGGGGAAATACGAAAAGGAATGCGTCTGCATGGGCGACATTCCAGGGGAGCCACGACAGCATGCAGTATTTTGTCCAGCAGCTTATCAATGGGCTGACGCTGGGATCGATCTATGGACTGATAGCGATCGGCTATACGATGGTGTACGGCATCATCGGCATGATCAATTTCGCCCATGGCGACATCTTCATGATCGGCGCTTTCGCCGCCCTCATCGTTTTCCTTATCCTCGGCGCGTTGTTCTATTCGGTACCGGTGGTGATCGCGCTCCTGGTCATGATGATCGTCGCAATGCTGTTGACCAGCATGTACAATTGGACGATCGAGAAGGTGGCCTACCGGCCTTTGCGCGGTTCGTTCCGGCTGGCGCCGCTGATCACCGCGATCGGCATGTCGATCGCGCTGTCCAATTTCGTCCAGGTGACGCAAGGGCCGCGCAACAAGCCGGTCCCGCCGATGGTGTCCAAGGTCTACAACATCGAAGGCATCAGCGTGTCGCTGAAGCAGATCATCATCGTCCTGGTCACCATAGTCCTGCTGGCGCTGTTCTGGTACCTGGTCAACAAGACCTCGCTGGGTCGAGCCCAAAGGGCGTGCGAGCAGGACCGCAAGATGGCCGCACTGCTCGGCATCGACGTCGATCGCACCATCTCGATCACCTTCATCATGGGCGCCGCCCTTGCCGCCGTCGCCGGCACGTTGTTCCTGATGTATTACGGTGTGGTGGTGTTTTCCGATGGCTTTACGCCCGGTGTGAAGGCATTTACTGCCGCGGTGCTCGGCGGCATCGGCTCGTTGCCCGGCGCCGTGCTCGGCGGGCTGATGATCGGCTTCATCGAAAGCATGTGGTCGGCTTATTTCTCGATCGATTACAAGGACGTCGCTGCCTTCTCCATCCTGGCGATCGTGCTGATCTTCCTGCCTTCCGGCATTCTCGGCCGGCCAGAAGTCGAAAAGGTCTGAGACAATGGCGGTCACCGCATCTCCGGAGCGCGACATCGTCGCCACCCCCATGCAGCGCGCCACCCGCGAAGCGCTCTATGCCGGCGCCATCGCGCTCGGCCTGTTCGTGCTGTTCATCGGCCTGAGGACCGATCAGAACATCTCCAACGAACTGATCCTTGTGCAGCGCTGGTTGCTTCTTGCCGTCGTGGTTGTGCTGACCATGGCCGGGCGTTTTCTCTACGTCGCCTACGGACAGCCCTTCCTGGCAAATCAGCAGATCGTCGACGTCGCCACCGGCCTGCTGCCGGAGAGCATGGCGACGCGGTTCTTCCGCCTGCCCTATTTCATCGCTGCCATCGCCACAGTGGCCGTGCTGGTTTTCCTTGCCGGCTCCCTTGACGGATTGCTGGGACCCGGTCTGGCCGGTTATGCACGGTTCCTGAGGGCGCTGGCGATCATCTACGCCCTCGCCTCTGTGCTGTTTTATTTCCGAACCTTCATCCATGCCCATTTTTCGGCGCTGGGCATAACGGCACTGGCGCTCTACCCGGTCATTGTCGTGCTGGTGCTTGCTTTGTACGGAGGATCGGTGGCCGCCGGGTTCCAGGGTTCTCTGAAATGGGTCGACAATTTCGGCATCCAGATCCTGATCTACGTGATGCTGGCCTGGGGGTTGAACATCGTCGTTGGCCTCGCCGGCCTGCTCGATCTTGGTTATGTCGCCTTCTACGCCGTCGGTGCCTATGCCTATGCGCTGCTCGGCACGCAATACGGCCTGTCGTTCTGGATCCTGCTGCCTGCCGCCGGCGCCATGGCTGCCTTCTGGGGCGTGCTGCTGGGTTTTCCGGTGCTACGCCTGCGTGGCGACTATCTGGCGATCGTGACGCTGGCCTTCGGCGAGATCATTCGTCTCGTGCTGATCAATTGGCGTGAGGTTACCAACGGCTCGGCCGGTATCTCCGGCATCCCCAAGGTCACCTTTTTCGGCCTGATGACGTTCAATGTCTCGGATCCGAACTATATCGCCAAGGTTTTCGACATCGCCACGTCGAGCGCCTACTACAAGATCTTCCTCTACTACCTGATCCTGGGACTCTGCCTGCTCACCGCCTTCGTCACCATAAGGCTTAGGCGCATGCCCGTCGGTCGCGCCTGGGAAGCGCTGCGCGAGGACGAGATCGCCTGCCGCTCGCTCGGGATCAACACCACCACCACCAAGCTCACCGCCTTTGCCACCGGCGCCATGTTCGGCGGCTTCGCCGGCTCGTTCTTCGCCGCGCGGCAAGGTTTCGTCAGCCCCGAATCCTTCATCTTCCTGGAATCGGCCATCATCCTCGCCATCGTCGTGCTCGGCGGCATGGGTTCGCTGGTCGGCATTGCCGTCGCTGCCATGGTGATGATCGGCGGCACCGAGGTGCTGCGCGAGCTCGATTTCCTGAAGCAGGTTTTCGGTCCCGACTTCACGCCGGAGCTTTATCGCATGCTGTTGTTCGGCATGGCCATGGTCATCGTCATGCTGTGGAAGCCGCGCGGCTTCGTCGGCAGTCGTGAACCGACAGCCTTTCTCAAAGAGAGCAGGGCCGTATCCGGCTCCTTCACCAAGGAGGGCCACGGCTGATGAGCGATGCGAGCCCATCCATGAACGATGCCATCCTGCAGGTCGAGCATCTGTCGATGAAGTTTGGCGGTCTGGTCGCCATCGGCGACCTGTCCTTCCAGGCCAGGCGCGGCGAGATCACCGCGCTGATCGGGCCGAACGGTGCCGGCAAGACCACGGTGTTCAACTGCATCACCGGCTTCTATAAGCCGTCGGAAGGCATGATCACGCTCAGCCGGCGCGACGGCTCGAGCTTCTTGCTCGAACGCCTGCCGAACCACGAGATTCCGGCGCGCGCCAAGGTGGCGCGCACCTTCCAGAACATTCGTCTGTTCTCGGGCATGACGCTGCTCGAGAACCTGCTGGTGGCGCAGCACAACAAGCTGATGAAGGCTTCCGGCTACACCGTCCTCGGCCTGTTCGGCTTCAGCGGCTACCGGACGGCGTCGGCCGAGTCGATCGACCTCGCCGGGCACTGGCTGGAAAAGGCCGACCTCGTCGATCGAGCCGACGATCCGGCCGGCGACCTGCCCTACGGCGCGCAACGGCGCCTGGAGATCGCGCGGGCGATGTGCACGGGTCCGGAGCTGCTCTGCCTCGACGAACCGGCGGCCGGACTCAATCCGAAGGAATCGATGGCGCTCAACGCGCTTCTGATGGATATCAAGGACAACACCGGCACCTCGATCCTGCTGATCGAGCACGACATGGCGGTGGTCATGCAGATTTCCGACCATGTCGTGGTGCTCGAATACGGGCGCAAGATCTCGGATGGCAGTCCGCATGCGGTACGCACCGACCCGCGTGTCATTGCCGCCTATCTCGGGGTCGAAGACGAGGACGTCGAGACGGTGCTGACCGAGGTCGGCGACGAAGACGTCATCGAGCAACTGGATACGGGCCCGGATTCGGCGCACGGCCCGGGCACATCATCTTCGTTTCTCGCCGGACCGGTGACTGACACTGTCGGCCACAGCGAGGGCGAACGGGTCACGGTGTCGAAGGGCGCCTCGAAAGCCGGGCAGGTCGACGCAAAGTCGAGCGCCACGGCAAGCAAGGCAGCCTCCACGGCGGCAGCCAAGCAACCCTCTGCGGCCAAATCCTCAGCGGCAAAGCCGGCCACCAAGGCTCAGGTAAAGCCGAATACACCAGGCGTCTCCAAACGGCGCGGAGGGCGTAAATAATGGCCGGCACGACGCTGCTCGATATCAAGGGCGTCCAGACCTACTACGGCAACATCAGGGCGCTGAACGGCGTCGATGTCACCGTCAAGCAGGGCGAGATCGTGGCGCTGATCGGCGCTAACGGCGCCGGCAAGTCGACGCTGATGATGACCATTTTTGGTGCTCCACGGGCGCGGGCGGGCACCATCACCTTCGCCGGCATCGACATCACCCAATTGCCGACCCATGAGATCGCGCGCATGCGAATCGCCCAGTCGCCGGAGGGACGGCGCATCTTCCCGCGCATGACGGTGATGGAAAACCTGCAGATGGGCGCCAGCCTCGACAACCTCCAGCATTACGACGAGGATGTCGAGAAGGTGTTCACGCTGTTTCCGCGCCTGAAGGAACGCATTGCCCAACGCGGCGGCACGCTGTCGGGCGGCGAGCAGCAGATGCTGTCGATCGGACGTGCGCTGATGGCGCGGCCGAAGCTGCTCCTGCTCGACGAGCCGTCGCTGGGCCTGGCGCCGCTGGTCGTCAAGCAGATATTCGACGCCATCCGCGAGTTGAACCGCACGCAGGGGCTGACCGTGTTCCTGGTCGAGCAGAACGCCTTCGGCGCGCTGAAACTCGCCACGCGCGGCTATGTCATGGTCAACGGCAATGTGACGATGAGCGGCACCGGCAAGGAGTTGCTCGCCGATCCGGACGTGCGCGCCGCCTATCTCGAAGGCGGCCATCACTGAGTTCAGGAGTCTTCATCATGCAGGGCATTCTCTATGAGGAACCCTCGGTCTGGCAGTTCTTCTTTGTCACCTGCCTGCTTGGCGGCTGGGCGGCATGGATGACAGGCAAGGCCTGCGCCCAAACATGGCGCAGCTTCGTCCAATTGTTCGCTTACATGCTCGGCCTCGGCATCGCCGTAAGGTTCATCCATCACGCACTGTTCGACGGCACGATGTTCTCGCTGCAGTACTACATCGTCGACACCATTGTCCTGATGATATTGGGCTTCATCGGCTATCAATACACGCGTACCAACCAGATGGTGACACAGTATAACTGGCTCTACGAAAGAGCATCGCTTTTGAGCTGGAAACCAAAAGGTTGACGTTCACCATTAACGCCGTTCCGGGGATGAATCGGCGTGACAAGTGCCTGAAAATCGGCAAAGTACGTTTTCTGCGAGTAAAAGTGGGCATCGCATGAAAGCATCATCCACGCCCACTCTGTAAATGGGAGCGTTTTACATGAGAAAATCACTTTTGTCCGCCGTCGCCCTGACCGCGCTTGTCGCGTTCAGCGGAAGCGCGTGGGCTGACATCCTGGTCGGCGTTGCCGGTCCGATCACCGGTCCCAACGCCGCCTTCGGCGCGCAGCTGCAAAAGGGCGCCGAACAGGCTGTCGCCGACATCAATGCGGCCGGCGGCATCAACGGCGAGCAGGTCAAGCTCACGGTCGGCGACGACGTCTCCGATCCGAAGCAGGGCATCTCGGTCGCCAACAAGTTCGTCGCCGACGGCGTCAAGTACGTGGTCGGCCACTTCAACTCGGGCGTTTCGATCCCGGCATCGGAAGTCTATGCCGAGAACGGTATCCTCGAGATCACCCCGGCTGCGACCAATCCGAAGTTCACCGAACGCGGCATGTGGAACACCTTCCGCACCTGCGGACGCGACGATCAGCAGGGCAAGGTTGCTGGAGACTATCTCGCCGCGAACTTCAAGGATGCCAAGATCGCTGTCATCCATGACAAGACGCCTTATGGCCAAGGCCTCGCCGACGAAACCAAGAAGGCGCTTGCAGCCAATGGCGTGACCGAGGCCATGTATGAAGGCATCAATGTCGGCGACAAGGATTTCTCGGCCCTCATCGCCAAGATGAAGGACGCGGGCGTCTCCGTCGTCTACTATGGCGGCCTGCACACCGAAGCCGGCCTGATCATACGCCAGCTCGCCGACCAGGGCCTCAAGGCAACCTTCATGTCCGGCGACGGCATCGTGTCAAACGAATTGGCCTCCATCGCCGGCGACGCCGTCGACGGCACGCTGATGACGTTCGCTCCGGATCCGCGCAAGAATCCGAACGCCAAGGAGCTCGTCGAGAAGTTCCGCGCGGCCGGCTTCGAGCCTGAGGCCTATACCCTCTACTCCTACGCGGCGATGGAAATCATCGCGGCCGCCATCGCCAAGACCGGTTCAGCCGATGACGCTCAGAAGGTAGCTGAGACCATCAAGTCGGCCGGCCCTTGGAAGACCACGATCGGCGAGATCGGCTATGATGCGAAAGGCGACATCACCCGTCCGGATTACGTCATGTACACCTGGAAAAAGGGTGACGACGGCAAGTACACCTATGTCGAGAACGCACCCGGCAAATAACCGGACGTTGCTACATGAAGTGCCCGGCGCCTCGCGCCGGGCATTTTTCATGGGAGTTTCATGGAGTTTCCCGAAAGCTTGATCGGGACTTCGGGGCGTTGTCGGGACCGACACGCAATGTGTTAATGCGATAGATCAAACTAAATCGGTTTAATCGCCTCCTTCGATTTTGTTTGCACTGCAGCATTTTCGCGTTAATCATGACGCCAGTTCCCTTCCCGTCAGCGTCCGGAGCCTTGTCCTTGGCCATCACGAAGATCCTTGTCGCCAACCGGTCCGAAATCGCCATCCGAGTCTTCCGCGCGGCCAACGAACTCGGCCTCAAAACCGTGGCGATCTGGGCCGAGGAAGACAAATACTCGCTGCACCGCTTCAAGGCCGACGAAAGCTACCAGGTCGGGCGCGGGCCGCATCTGACCAAGGATATGGGGCCGATCGAAAGCTATCTGTCGATCGAGGAAGTGATCCGCGTCGCCAGGCTTTCGGGCGCCGATGCCATCCATCCGGGCTATGGGCTGCTGTCGGAAAGCCCTGAATTCGCCGAAGCCTGCGCCAAGGCCGGCATCATCTTCATCGGACCCAAGCCGGATACGATGCGCAGGCTCGGCAACAAGGTCGCCGCACGCAACCTGGCGATCGAAGTTGGCGTGCCCGTAATTCCCGCCACCGACCCCTTGCCCGAGGACATCGAGGCGGTGAAGGCACTCGCCAAGACGATCGGCTATCCGGTGATGCTGAAGGCATCGTGGGGCGGCGGCGGCCGCGGCATGCGCGCCATCCGCTCGGAAGCCGATCTCGCCCGCGAGGTGACGGAGGGCAAGCGCGAAGCGAAAGCCGCCTTCGGCAAGGACGAGGTCTATCTCGAAAAGCTGATCGAGCGCGCCCGCCATGTCGAGGTGCAGGTGCTGGGTGACACACACGGCAATGCCGTGCACCTGTTCGAGCGCGATTGCTCGATCCAGCGCCGCAACCAGAAGGTGGTAGAGCGCGCGCCGGCGCCGTATCTCGAAATGTCACGGCGCGAGGAGCTCTGCGATTATGCTCTGAAGATCGCTCGCGAGACGAGCTATATCGGCGCCGGCACGGTCGAGTTCCTGCAGGATGCCGACACCGGCAAATTCTATTTCATCGAGGTCAACCCGCGCATCCAGGTCGAGCACACCGTCACCGAGCAGGTGACCGGCATCGACATCGTCAAGGCGCAGATCCACATTCTCGACGGTTTCGCCATCGGTACGCCGGAATCGGGTGTGCCGGCGCAGAAGGATATCAGGCTCAACGGCCACGCACTGCAGTGCCGCATTACTACGGAAGATCCCGAGCACAATTTCATTCCCGACTATGGCCGCATCACCGCCTACCGCGGCGCCACCGGTTTCGGCATCCGCCTCGATGGCGGCACCGCCTATTCCGGCGCGGTCATCACCCGTTTTTACGACCCGCTGCTGGAGAAGGTGACGGCCTGGGCACCGACGCCGGCCGAAACCATCGCCCGCATGAACCGCGCGCTGCGCGAGTTCCGTATTCGCGGCGTGGCGACCAACCTCACCTTCCTCGAGGCGATCATCAATCATCCGAGTTTCGCCGATAATTCCTATACGACCAAGTTCATCGACACGACGCCGGAACTGTTCGCGAGCGTGAAGCGACAGGATCGCGCGACGAAGCTGCTCAACTACCTGGCCGATGTCAGCGTCAACGGCCATCCCGAGACGCGCGGCCGGCCGCAGCCGAAGGCGGATGCGGCGGCACCCATGGTGCCCTATCTCAACGGCAATGTGCCCGACGGCAGCAAGCAGAAGCTCGACGCACTTGGGCCGGAGAAATTCGCGGCCTGGATGCGCGCGCAAAAGCAAGTGCTCGTCACCGACACGACGATGCGCGACGGACACCAATCCCTGCTCGCGACGCGCGTGCGCACATATGACATCGCCGGCATTGCCGGCACCTATGCGCGCGCGCTGCCGCAGCTTTTATCGCTCGAATGCTGGGGCGGGGCGACCTTCGACGTCGCCATGCGCTTCCTCACCGAAGACCCTTGGGAGCGCCTGTCGCTGGTCCGCGAGGCGGCGCCCAACTTGTTGCTGCAGATGCTGTTGCGCGGCGCCAACGGCGTTGGCTACACCAACTATCCCGACAATGTCGTCGAGCATTTCGTCAAACAGGCCGCCGCCGGCGGCATCGACCTGTTCCGCGTCTTCGACTGTTTGAACTGGGTCGACAACATGCGCGTCGCCATGGACGCGGTCGGCGCCGAGGGCAAGCTGATCGAAGCGGCGATCTGCTATACCGGCGACATACTCGATCCGGCCCGAGCCAAATACGACCTCAAATACTATGTCACGCTGGCCAAGGAGTTGCAGGCGGCAGGCGCCCATATCATCGCGGTCAAGGACATGGCCGGCCTCCTGAAGCCCGCGGCGGCACGAGTGCTGTTCAAAGCGCTGCGCGAGGCAACCGATCTGCCGATCCATTTCCACACGCACGACACGTCAGGCCTGTCGGCGGCGACGGTGCTGGCGGCGGTGGACAGCGGCGTCGACGCCATCGACGCGGCGATGGATTCCTTGTCCGGCAACACCTCGCAGCCTTGCCTGGGCTCGATCATCGAAGCGCTGAAGGGCACCGAGCGGGATCCGGGTCTCGATCCGCAATGGATCAGGAACATCTCGTTCTACTGGGAGGCGGTGCGCAACCAGTATGCCGCCTTCGAGAGCGACCTGAAGGGGCCGGCTTCGGAAGTCTACCTGCACGAAATGCCAGGCGGGCAGTTCACCAATCTCAAGGAACAGGCGCGCTCGCTCGGTCTGGAGACACGCTGGCACGAAGTGGCACAGACCTATCACGACGTCAATCTGATGTTCGGTGACATCGTCAAGGTGACACCGTCGTCCAAGGTTGTCGGCGACATGGCGCTGATGATGGTAAGCCAGGACCTGACGGTTGCCGATGTCGAAAATCCGGCCAGGGATATCGCCTTCCCGGATTCAGTCGTGTCGATGCTGCGCGGCGATCTCGGCCAGTCTCCCGGCGGTTGGCCGGAGGCACTGCAGAAGAAGGTGCTTAAGGGCGACAGGCCAATCACGGCCCGGCCAGGCTCCCTGCTGAAGCCGGCCAATCTCAAGGCCAGCCGCAAGGAGATCGAAGACAAGCTCGAGCGCAAGCTCAGCGAATTCGAATTCGCCTCATGGCTGATGTACCCGAAGGTTTTCTCCGACTTCACCGCAGCCCAGGAAACCTACGGGCCGGTCAGTGTGCTGCCGACGCCGACCTATTTCTACGGCATGAAGCCGGAAGACGAGATCTTTGTCGACATCGAGAAGGGCAAGACGCTGGTGGTGCGCTGCCTGGCCATCGGCGATGTCGACGAGAAGGGCATGGTCACTGTGTTCTTCGAGCTCAACGGCCAGCCGCGCCGGGTCAAAGTGCCGGATCGTGCGCATGGCGCTTCCGCCGCCAAGGCGCGGCGCAAGGCCGAGCCGGGCAACGAGGCGCATGTCGGCGCGCCGATGCCGGGCGTCGTCTCGGCGCTCGCCGTTGCCGCCGGCCAGACGGTCAAGGCCGGTGACGTGCTGCTGTCTATCGAGGCGATGAAGATGGAAACGGCGCTGCATGCCGAGCGCGACGGCACAATCGCCGAAGTGCTGGTCAAGGCTGGCGATCAGATCGACGCGAAGGACCTGCTGATCGCATTCGGGTAAGCTGCGTTGGCCTGCAAACGCCGGCTGCCTGCGCTTCCGGTGCTCACGTACTTAAGTACGCTCCGGTTCTCGGCAGCCACCGTTTTCGACTCGGCCTGATCTGAATCTCAACACCTTGGGGTGTGCCTAACCCTTCATGCCGCATCGATAACAGCTTGACCGGTCGCCCCCGGTCGGGCATCGAACCGCTGCAAATTCGCCGCGACAGTTCCTGAGTCGCGGCATGGGAAACGACGCGGAGAAAAAATGGCCGACGACATCACCGAAACCAGCCAGACTGTTGCCGCCGGCCAGCTGCGAGCCTTCATCGAGCGCATCGAGCGGCTCGAGGAAGAGAAGAAGACGATCGCCGACGACATCAAGGAAGTGTTCGCCGAGGCCAAAGGCACCGGCTTCGACACCAAGGCGATGCGGTCGATCATCCGGCTGCGCAAGAAGGATCAGGCCGAACGGCAAGAGGAGGAAACCATCCTCGACCTCTACAAAGCCGCTCTCGGCATGGTGTAAGGCTGGTAACAGCCCTGGGCGCCGGTTGCGGCGCCCTCAACGGGTCGAACCATGAGCGAATTCGACTTTGGCGTCCGCCGCGCCTCTGAATTCCGCCAACGCGGCTTCTGGACGCTGTTTTCGGAACGGCATCCGGAAGAAAGGGCTCTGATGGCGCGGCGCGGACCCTGGTTCTGGCAGCGCGGGCTGCCCGACTTCGCATTGGTCCTTTCCATGTATGTCGCGCCGGCGCAGAACCATGTCGGCGTCTTCTTCGGCCGCAATGAGAAGTTCGGTGCCACGGAAGCCTGGTCGCGGTTGAAGCCGTTCCAGCCGGCGATCGAAGACAGGTTGAAGCTCAGGCCGGAACAGAGTTGCGAGGGCCTCGGCATCAATTCGCTGTGGCGGGTGAACTGCTTTGCCGAGGACAATTGGCCGGCCATGGCTGACTGGCTGGTGACGGAAGCATCGCGCTTCGAGCGCTCCGTTGCCGAGGTTCTCGGCGAGTGTGGCGAAGCCGGTTCGTGAATTCGCCTGCCTGTCGGCGGTTTGGGCTTAAAGCGCGTCGCGTCTGAAGCGATTCGTGCGACGCGCTTTAGTTTTGTTTTTATGCATGTCGTTACCCCAAAACCGCTGCGCACTTTTGGGCGACATGCATTAGTTCGGCTTCGCCGTATCCCGGCCGATCGCATCGAGATGCTGTTGCAGCGCCAGATGGTCGAGTGCATCCACCCGCAGATTGGTGAACAGCGAAATGCGGTTGTTGAGCATGCGATAGGCATCGGCAAAGGCAAGGTGCAGTTCGGCTTCGGTGCCGTCCGCCTTGGCTGGGTCCGGTATAGACCAGAGCGCGGTCATCGGATGACCCGGCCAGATCGGACAAGATTCGTTTGCGGTGCTGTCGCAAAGCGTGAAGATGAAGTTCATTTCCGGCGCGTCGGGCTCGGCAAACTCGTCCCAGCCTTTCGAACGGGCGAAGCTCGTATCGTAATTGAGGCTTTCGAGCAGCTGCAGTGCCAAGGGATTGACCTCGCCCTTCGGCTGCGAACCGGCGGAAAAGGCCTTGAACCTGCCGGCACCGATCCGATTGAGGATGGCTTCCGCCATGATGGATCGCGCCGAATTGGCGTTGCAAAGAAACAGCACGTTGTAGACATTATCGCTCATCTCAAGACCTCCCTGTCAGGCGACTGGATGATGGAGGCGGCAAATTCCGGTAAGATACCCTTGCCGAGATGCCGACAAGGGCGACGTAGAAAGGTTTCACGACCGTTTGATGACAATCTGTCAGATCATACGCTTGCGTGCCGATGATCGAGTTGCGTTGACAGGCTTGCTGCTTTGGACATCTCTGCTATCGAATGAGAGAAAGCCGCATCGATGAGTGCGCCAGAGACCTTCGAAGGCGAAGACGGCGAGGCAGGCCGTGCGGCGGGTTTCTTCCGCTCGCGCTGGCAAGGCACGGCCCCGCTCGATCGGCTGTTCTGGCGCGATCTTGTCCTTGTCGGCACGGCGATCAACACCGCAGTGTCGGTGCTGGCGCTCATCCTCCTCGGGCTGAAGCTGCCGCTCGCTCTCGTTCTGGCGGTGCATTTCGCGCCGGTGCCGTACAATTTTTTTCTGACTTTTGCGGTGTGGCGGACCGCCGAAAAATCCGGTGGCGTCAAGGCTTCGCTGATGACGCTGGGGGCTGTGCTGTGGCTGATCCTGGTGGTGGTGATCTGACAGGAAAGTGCTGCCCGGCAAAGGGCGGCCGCAGCCGTCCTTTCCCACCGTCGAATTCCTATCAGGCGGCCGGCTCGAATTTCAGCGCGACGCCATTGATACAATAGCGCAGGCCGGTCGGCGGCGGGCCGTCCTCGAAGACATGGCCAAGATGGCTGCCGCAGCGGGCGCAATGGCA
This sequence comes from Mesorhizobium sp. f-mel, assembly GCF_053850215.1. Classification (NCBI taxonomy): domain Bacteria; kingdom Pseudomonadati; phylum Pseudomonadota; class Alphaproteobacteria; order Hyphomicrobiales; family Phyllobacteriaceae; genus Mesorhizobium; species Mesorhizobium sp. f-mel. The sequence continues at coordinate 127,353 of NZ_JBSPTO010000006.1, read as the reverse complement.
TTCGGTGCGAACCATGCCATAGCTGCGGTCGACGGTCGTCTCGACCGAACCGGGCACCGGATCGTTGAAGCTCGGCCACCCGGTGCCGCTCTCGAACTTCAGCTTGGATTCGAACAAAGGCTGGTCGCAGCCGACACAGGAAAAGGTGCCGGCGCGCTTCTCGTGAAGCAGGGCGCAGCTGCCCGGCCGCTCGGTGCCGTGGTTGCGCATCACCGCATATTGCTCCGGCGTCAGCCGGGCGCGCCATTCGGCATCGGTGCGGGTTACGGGGTAGGTGTGACTATCCATTTTTGCCTCTTAGCTCATGCCGCTATTGGGGTTGTCTTCCCCCAGTTCGCCTAAAATAGGCATTTGTTACGGCGTTTGCCGGTATTTCCGATCCTGCCGCGAAGAATTCCTCAGGCGATCGCCGCGAGATACCGCGCAACCGACGCTGCAAATGCCGTCTTTGCATCTCCGATGACGTTCTGGTTCCACCATGCGCCGTAGATATGGTCGAACGCGAAAGGCTCCAGCGCAGCCTCGATGCCGAGCACTTTCGCTGCATTGAGCGGGATGTAGTTGGGGTAGCTGTACATAAAGCTGACATGGCGGCGAGTCGGCGTCACCTGCAAGATGTCGCCGGCCAGGATGGCGTCGCCGCCCTCGCGTTTCCAGTGCAGCACCTGGCCACCGGCAAAGTGACCGCCGCAACGGATAAGTGTCAGCGCGGGGTTTAGGACGCGGGTCTCACCCTCCCAACTGACAACAGCCGGATGCGGCCGCATGATCCACTTGCGATCATCGGCGTGCAGGTAGATCGGCACGCCGCCAAACGCCTCGCTCCACTCGACCATTGCCGAATAATAATGGCAGTGCGAAATGGCGATCGCGGCCAGGCCGCCCCGTCGGTTGATTTCGGCCACCGCCTCGTCGCTGACCATCGAGATGCAGTCCCACAGGACATTGCCATACGCCGTTTGCGCCAGCAGCGCCCGCTGACCGATGGCGAAGCGCGGCTCGACGCCGAAGCCTAGCAGACCGGCGTCGTCCTTGATCACGATCCGATGCCCGGCGGCGAGCTCTTCCGGCGTGATCCAGGCCTGGCCCTCCCATCGCACATATTGCCGCTCGTCCTCGCAGATCGGGCAATGGTTCGGCGGCGCGGCTGCCGCCGTGAACTGGACGCCACATTGCAGGCAGAGGAAACAGGTCATCGGCCTTCCTGTCTTGCTTGCCGGAAATCCATTCAGTGCTTCCTTGAAAGTTGCTTCGTCGCGGCTTCGAGCCCGGCGAGCGTCAGCGGAAACATGCGGCCGCCAAAGATATCGCGGATCATGGCGATCGAATGGGTGAAACCCCAGTTCTTCTGGTTTTCCGGGTTGAGCCATACCGCGTTCGGCCATTGCTGCAGCAGACGGCCGAGCCAGACGACGGCGGCCTCCGGATTCCAGTGCTCGACCGAGCCGCCGGGATGCGCGATCTCGTAAGGGCTCATCGAAGCATCGCCGACGACGATCACCTTGTAGTCCGGGCCGTATTTGTGGAGGAGGTCGAAGGTCGGGATCACCTCCGCATGGCGGCGGCGATTGTCCTTCCAAACGCCTTCGTAAAGGCAGTTGTGGAAGTAAAAGTATTCGAGCTGGCGGAATTCGGCACGGGCAGCCGAAAACAGCTCCTCGACGCTTTTGATGTGGTCGTCCATCGAACCGCCGACGTCGAAGAACATCAGCAGCTTCACGGCATTGCGTCGCTCAGGTCGCGTCTGCACGTCGAGATAGCCATGTTCGGCCGTGGCGTGGATGGTGCCGGGCAGGTCGAACTCCTCCTCGGCGCCTTCGCGCACCCAGCGGCGCAGGCGCTTCAGCGCGATCTTGATGTTGCGGGTGCCGAGCTCGACGGCATCGTCGAAATTCCTGAACTCGCGCTTGTCCCAGACCTTTATCGCGCGGCGGTTGCGGCTATCGTGCTGGCCGATGCGCACGCCTTCGGGGTTGTAGCCGTAGGCGCCGAAGGGCGAGGTGCCGCCGGTGCCGATCCATTTCGAGCCACCCTGGTGGCGGCCCTTCTGTTCCTCCAGCCGCTTCTTCAGCGTTTCCATCAGCTTTTCGAAACCGCCGAGCGCTTCGACCAGCTTTTTCTCCTCATCGGTCAGGTGCTTTTCGGCAAGCCGGCGCAGCCATTCCTCCGGAATGTTTTCGACATCGACCGCGTTTTCGCCAGCCAGCGCTTCGACGCCCTTGAAAACGTGCGAAAAGACCTGGTCGAAACGGTCGATGTGGCGCTCGTCCTTCACCAGTGCTGAGCGGGCGAGATAGTAAAATCCCTCGACGTCATAGTCGACCAGCCCCGCCTCCAACCCCTCAAGCAGCCACAGATATTCTCGGAGCGAGACCGGAACCCGCGCAGCCTTCAGTTCGAGGAAGAAGGGGATGAACATCGCACTGCCTATAGCAGATCATACTCGATGAAGCCGGTCCGCCGCGCCACGTAGTCGTAGAGCTTGCGCGCTGTGGTGTTGGTTTCGTGGGTCATCCAGTAGACGTTCTTGACGCCGACCTTGCCGGCTTCCTGCTTGACCGCTTCGATCAGGGCGGCGCCGACGCCCTTGCCGCGCACATCCGGGTCGGCGAACAGGTCCTGCAGATAGCAATTGTTCATCTGCGACCAGCAGGAGCGATGATAGAGATAGTGCGTCAGGCCGACCGCCTTGCCGTCGAGGGTGGCGATGAACCCCTTCGGTTCGAACTCACCCGCCGTGAACAGGCGCTTCCAGGTGACGGCGTAGACCTCCTCCGGCAGTCTGGTTTCGTAGAAGGTGAGGTAGGCAGTCCACAGACGCTGCCAGTCGGCGTGGTCGGATTGTGCCAGTGGGCGGACGGTGATCCCGGTCATTTCATTCCTTTCCGAAGCTTCATGCCCAGGCTGCCTCGGTGCCCGGCCGGCGGCAACGGTCCAGCAACGGGAAAGCGCTGTCCGACGCGTATGCCCGGCCCTCCGCTATGGCTCCGGGCGTTCGTCGCTCCAAAAGCCAAATCGTTGGCTTTTCGTCGGCCTTTGGCCGACCGCTCCTCACCCCTGCCTTCTCGCCATAAATGCCAGGCGCTCGAACAAATGCACGTCCTGTTCGTTCTTCAAAAGCGCACCATGCAATTTCGGCAGCGCATTCTTCGGATCGGCGCGCAGATCCTCGGGCGCGATGTCATCGGCGACCAAGAGTCTGATCCAATCGAGCGCCTCGGAGGTCGACGGCTTCTTCTTCAGGCCAGGCACGTCGCGGATCTCGTAGAACTGGGTCAATGCGGCGCGCACCAGGTTTTGCTTTATGCCGGGATAGTGCACGTCGACAATCCTGTGCAACGTCTCGACATCGGGGAAGCGGATATAGTGGAAGAAGCAGCGGCGCAGGAAGGCGTCCGGCAGTTCCTTCTCGTTGTTGGAGGTGATGATGACGATCGGGCGCACTGCGGCGCGGATCGTTTCGCCGGTCTCGTAGACGAAGAACTCCATCCTATCGAGTTCCTGCAACAGGTCGTTGGGGAACTCGATATCTGCCTTGTCGATCTCGTCGATCAGAAGCACGACCTTCTTGCCTGCGGCGAACGCGTCCCACAGCTTGCCGCGGTTGATATAGTTCCTGATGTCGTTGAAGCGCTCGTCGCCGAGCTGGCTGTCGCGCAGCCGCGAGACGGCGTCATACTCGTAGAGGCCCTGCTGCGCCCTTGTCGTCGACTTGACGTGCCATTCGATCAGCTCGAGGCCGAGCGCCGCCGCCACTTGCCTGGCCAGTTCGGTCTTGCCGGTGCCGGGCTCGCCCTTGACCAGCAATGGCCGCTCCAGCGCGATCGCCGCATTGACCGCCACCATCAGATCCTTGTCGGCGACATAGGCCGCCGTGCCTTCGAAACGCATTCTTGCTCCTCGGTTTTGATGGGCAACCGTAAGGAGACAGTCCAGGCTGTGCAAGGCACCGCGGCGAGGCGCGGTGAAACCTCGTGTCGCGCATGTCCCAGGCAGGGCTTTGTGACGAATTAAGCCGGCGAACATGGCCATCTCTCTGGCGCTTGGTCGATCGTCAGCCTATATTGCTCGTGACGGTCTGCGCTTCCCGGCAGGAGAACATTTTCCCCGGGGCCTTAATGATCCCTAGGGAGCTGTCCCTGGGAAGACCCGTGGGTTTTCTCATACGGCGCCCACCTACTTTGTAGGTTCCCGGGATCGCTCTCTCCACCGGTTGTGTGGATCGTCACCCATCAAAAAGGCCATCTTTGGCGGATTTTGTCGCACCGCTTTGTGCGGTGCTCACGAACGAAAAGTTCGCTCCGCTGATCTCATTTCGCATGATCTTTTCACCGAACCGCTGACACTTCGGTGGATCATGCGGTAGAAAACGTCGCTCCTAAAACGCCCTCCAAATCTGATCTTTTCTACACGTCCGCGCATGACAACCTCGAAAGACCGAAAAAGACATTTGCGACGCGAAGCACTCGGGCGCCGCGACGCGCTCGATCCATTCTGGCGGGTGGAGGCAGCGCTCGAAATGGCCGAGACGGCGCGGGACAGCATTGCGATAGAGCCTGGCCAGATCGTCTCCGGCTTCTGGCCGATGCGCTCGGAAGTCGATATCCGGCCGCTGATGTTCGCCTTGCGCGAAAAGGGAGCAAGGCTTTGCCTGCCGGCGATTCTCGACAAGACCACCATCGTCTTTCGCGAACTGGTGCGTGGCGCACCGATGGTCGACATGGGGTTCGGCACCGTCGGACCACATGAGGAGGCGGAGGTGCTCGATCCCCAGGTGATGCTCGTGCCGCTCGCGGCTTTCGACGCGCGCGGCCACCGGATTGGCTACGGCGCCGGTTATTACGACCGCGCGATCGCGCGGCTGGTCGACAAGGGGCAACCGCCGCGGCTGATCGGCATTGCTTTCGACTGCCAGGAGGTGGCGCTGGTGCCGGACGAGCCGCATGACGTGATCATCTCGGAAATACTCACCGAGAACGGGTTGCGCCGGTTCGTGCCGAAATTGTAGATAAGTTCCTGGACGCATGGTCTTTTCCGAAAGTCATGCAGCTTTTTGCTTCGCTGACCTTCGGTTCGGGATCATGCTTATATGAGACTTCTCTTCCTCGGCGATATGGTCGGCAAGACGGGACGCACGGCGGTGTGGGAACAACTGCCCGGCCTGATCTCGGATTTCAAACTCGACTTCGTCATCGTCAATGGTGAGAACGCCGCCGGCGGCTTCGGCATCACCGAAGAGATCTTTCGCGAGACGATCTCGGCGGGTGCCGATGTCGTCACCACCGGGAACCATGTCTGGGACCAGCGCGACGCGCTGGTTTTCGCCCCGCGCGAGGAGCGGTTCCTGCGCCCGTCCAATTTCCCCAAGGGCACGCCGGGGCGCGGCTCCGGCGTCTACATTGCCAGGAATGGCGCGCGCGTTCTGGTCGCCAACATCATGGGCCGGGTGTTCATGCATCCCGAACTCGACGATCCGTTCCAGGCCGGTGAGCGCGAGCTTGCCGCCTGCCCGCTCGGCGAGCAGGCCGATGCGGTGGTCATCGATTTCCATGCCGAGGCGACCTCCGAAAAAATGTGCTTTGCGCATTTCGTCGACGGCCGCGCCAGTCTCGTCGTCGGCACCCACACGCACCAGCCGACCGGCGACCACCACATCCTCAATGGCGGCACCGGCTATATCTCCGACGCCGGCATGTGCGGCGACTATGATTCCTCGCTCGGCATGGACAAGGAGGAGCCGCTCAACCGGTTTCTGTCGAAGGTGCCGAAAGGACGCTTCGAGGCGGCGACCGGCCCGGCGACATTGTGCGGCGTCGGGGTCGACATTTCGGATCGCAGCGGCCTGACCGAGCGGATTGCGCCGTTTCGCCGCGGACCGCGGCTCGAGGAAACCGCGCCATCCTTCTGGTCGTGACATTGATATCAACGCCTGCGATACCTAACTGCCGGCGACACTGCTCTAGATCGTAAGAGGGGACGACCTCCATGCAGCTCATCGAATTCCTGGCGCCGCATTTCGCCTTTGTCTCCGATCCGACCGCGTGGGTCGCGTTGCTGACGCTGATCGTGCTGGAGGTCGTGCTCGGCATCGACAATCTGATCTTCATCTCGATCCTGACCAACAAATTGCCGGAGGCACAAAGGGCCCGCGCCCGGCGGCTCGGCATTTCCGCCGCGCTGATCATGCGGCTGGTGCTGCTTGCCACCATCTCGATCATCGTTCAGTTGACGGCGCCGGTATTCACCGCCTTTGGCCATGGCTTTTCCTGGCGCGATCTGATCCTGATCGCCGGCGGCCTATTCCTCGTCTGGAAAGCGACCAAGGAGATACACCACACGGTCGATCTCGAGGATCACCAGGACACGATGATGGGCGAGACGCTGCAGCTTTCGATGGCCGGCGCCATCTTCCAGATCCTGCTGCTCGACCTCGTCTTCTCGATCGATTCGATCATCACTGCGGTCGGCATGACCGACGAGATCGCCATCATGTACATCGCCGTTATCGTGGCAGTCACCGTGATGATGCTGGCGGCCGGGCCGCTCGCCAACTTCATCGCCAAGAACCCGAGCATCGTCATGCTGGCGCTGAGTTTCCTGCTGATGATCGGCATGACGCTGATCGCCGACGGCATGGGCTTCCATGTGCCGAAGGGCTACATCTACGCCGCCATGGGTTTTTCCGCCCTTGTCGAGGGCCTCAACATGCTGGCGCGACGTCGCAGAAAGGCAAAGGCCGGCGGGCACTAAGGTTGGCGCGCCGGTCTTGGGAAGCCGGTGCGTTCTAAGTCGCCGGAACACCCTTCGGATGACGGTCGCCGATCAGGCCAAGCGTCAGCCCTTGCTCCAGCCACGCCTTGGCGCCGGCGAGCACGAGCGCGAAGCCATCGGTCGAGCCGATCGCCTGCTTGACCTGTTCATCGGGGCTGCCGGCAAAACCGAAATTGCGAACCTCGACAAAGGTCGTGCCGCCCGGCATCTTGGTAAAAGTCCAGACCACCGTGGTCGGCGGATCGCTCCATTGTATGACGATCTTTTCGTTCCTGACGATCTCGCTGACCGTGACCGGCGCCGAGACGTCATACATGCGCCATTCCCAGCGAACCTCCTTGCCGCTGTCGAGTCTGTCGCTGCCATGAGTGAACCAGAATTTCCGGGTGATCGCCGGATCGACGATGGCTTCGAACACTTCTGCGACCGGCCGCCGGATCAGCATGCCGGCTTCGGCGGTAGGTGTCTCGCGGATTTCCATGTCGTCCTCCTTCTCAAGTCGGTGCCGCCCCTGTCGCCAGGCGTCGGGGTCACCAGGCGTCGGGTTCGCGCACCAGGTGGATAATATTGGCCGGATTGGTGATCCAGCCGCCGCGGAAATCTTCGCCGAGCGCCTCGATGGCGTCGCAGCGCACGACGCCGGCCTTGGCGAGATGATCGGCGGCGGCCGGAAAATCGTCGGTGAACAGCTCCAGCCAGACCTCGGCCTGGCTCAGCATCGGCGCTTCGTCGATCCACAGGCGATTGGGGCCGAGTTCGAAACCAACGGCCGGCGCCTTGGCCGTGAACGGTTTTAGGCCGACAACATCGCGGTAGAAGGCGATCGTGTCCTGATATTGGTGGGGCGGCACTTTCATGGCGATGTTGATGCCGCCGGTGATCTTCGCAGCCATTCTTTCCTCCGTCTTCTCAGATATTGTCTTCACTGGCCGGTTCGCCCTTCATCTCGCTGCGGTAATAGCCGTCGCGCAAATTGATCCCGTATTCGACATAGGCCTTCATGCAGGCCAGCATCTGCGACCAGCCCTCGCAATTGAGGTAGGACTTCTTCAGGCCGACCGCGTCCTCGTGCCAGCCGGCCTCGGCGATGGTGACGAAGGTGCCGCCGTCGTCCAGCGGCTCGAAATTCATCTCGATGCGCGTCTTGTAAGCCGGCTTGCCGTCGGCGTCGGTGGCATCCCAGCGCAGCACGATGCGGTTGTTTTTCTCCACCTCGTCGACCTCGACCGGGACCTTGCCCCACCAGACGACCTTGGCGCCGGCCACCAGCGGGGCGCTGGCGCCGCCGATGGTGGTGAAATAGCCGCTGAGCTTCTTCGGATTGACGACCGCATCGAAGACTTCGGCGACCGGTTTGCCGATGCGGCCCGAAACCCTGAATCCAAGAGACATATCCACAGCTCCTTCCTTGATCAGATCGGTATTATGTTATAAAAATATAACATGTCAAGCAAAGCGCAGGATGACAATGTTTTTAAGGCGCTGGCGCATCCGCGCCGGCGTGCGCTGCTGGACGAGCTGAAGGACGCGCCGCGCACCACCGGCATGCTGTGCGATGCCTTTCCCGACATGGACCGCTGCACCGTCATGCTGCATCTGAAAGTGCTGGAGGAAGCCGACCTGGTCGTCGCGCGGCGCGAGGGGCGCGAACGCTGGAATCATCTCAATGCGCTGCCGATCAAGCAGATCCACGACCGCTGGATCAGCCAGTACGCCACGCATGCGATCAGCATTCTCGACCGGCTGAGATCCGATCTGGAGGGGTGAAATGGCTGCAAGAAAGCAGCTGGCGGTTACGTTGCCGCACCGCCTTACGGCGCGGCTGGACGAATTGAGCCGATTTATCTATAAGCCGGCCATTCCGAGATAGAGCGCCGTACGTCCATCCGGACGCAGCAGGGACGCTCTGAAATTTTTAATTCGAGCATTTGGCAAAAGACGAGGTGACTACCTCGTTGCAGGATGCTCTGCCAAGAAGACGACAGGGGTGCCATGGCTGGCCATTCACAGTTCAAGAACATCATGCACCGCAAGGGCCGCCAGGACGCGGTGCGGTCGAAAATGTTTTCCAAGCTGGCGCGCGAAATAACCGTCGCCGCCAAGAGCGGCACGCCGGATCCGTCGATGAACCCGCGCCTGCGTCTTGCCGTGCAGAACGCCAAGGCGGTGTCGATGCCGAAGGACAACATCCAGCGCGCCATCAACAAGGCGTCGATGGGCGACGCCGAGACTTACGAAGCCGTGCGCTACGAAGGCTACGGGCCGGGCGGCGTCGCGCTGATCGTCGAGGCGCTGACCGACAACCGCAACCGCTCGGCGTCGAATGTGCGCGCCGCCTTCACCAAGGCCGGTGGGGCGATGGGCGAAACCGGCTCGGTGTCGTTCATGTGGGACCGTGTCGGCGAGATCTTCTATCCAGCATCGGTCGGGAGCGCCGAGAAGGTGATGGACGCGGCGATCGAGGCCGGGGCCGACGACGTCCAGTCGGACGAGGAAGGCCACACGATCTATTGCGCTTTCGAGAATCTCGGCGAAGTGTCGAAGGCGCTGGAAGGCGCGCTCGGCGAGGCAGAATCGGTGAAGCCGATCTGGAAGCCGCAGACCAACATTGCGGTCGACGAGGAGCGGGCACAGTCGCTGATGAAGCTGGTTGCGACGCTCGATGACGATGACGACGTGCAGAGCGTCTACGCCAATTTCGAAGTCGACGACGAAACCATGGCGAAGCTTAGCGCGGCATGAGCAAGGCTCAGCCCGGCATGAGCAAGGAGCCCGGCATGAGCGAGCTCAGCCCGGCATGAGCGAGCTCAGCCCGAGACATGAGGGAGCTCAGTCCGAGATATGAGCGGAGCTCAATCCGACGTGACCGAAAAGGCGCTGCCGACCATCCGCATCACCTATTGCACGCAGTGCCTGTGGCTGCTGCGGGCCGGCTGGATGGCGCAGGAGCTGCTGTCGACCTTCGCAACGGATCTGGGCGAGGTGACGCTGGTGCCCGGCACCGGCGGCATCTTCACCATTTCCTGCAACGACACGCTGGTCTGGGACCGCAAGCGCGACGGCGGCTTTCCCGATGCCGCAAAGCTCAAGCAGCTGGTTCGCGATGTGATCGATCCGGACCGCGATCTCGGCCATGCCGACCGCAAGGGCCATAAGTCCAACGATCCCACTTCAAAAGATACTGCCTGACGCGCCAGCCCCTAACCGAAGTGTGGAAACCGAAGATGCTGTTGTTGGCAGGACAGCAGCGAGTGGCTTGTTCCAACCCCGAGTAAGCACGAGTCTAAAAGCATAGCCAGATTACTAGAATGTGGACTCGCACTAGATGGATCACGCGCTATTGCTCGTAGGGCGCGTCCAGATCGGCACAATAGTCGAAGTCCAGATCAGGGATAGGTACATCCATGATCGACGCAAGCACACGGCACATGCGCCGCGGTGGGAGTTCGACCATGCCGAACGGCGGAGCCCAGCTTTCGACCTTGCGGCTCATCAAGTCCCGCAGAGGTGCTACGTGCTGCTTGGCTCGTGGGCCGCCAAAAGCCAAGGCATAACCCATCTCATATAGTCGGTTGCGGATGTCCCGTGGAACGACGCGATCTCTTGGGAGTGTCGCCAGTTTGTCTGCCATCGCTTTCTCGACGACGTGCAATGCCATCGGGTGCTCTCCGGCAACAGCGATCTGTGCAGCTCCGGTGCCCATGGAGTTTTCGATAGAAATCTGTTCGTAGGCTCGGGCCGCATACGGTCGCGAATGCAGTCCGAGACCAGCAAGGGTCGCGCGCGCAAACGGGCGGATGTCGCGGGAACGGAATGTCTCCGATTGTTGAACCGTGTCGTTAAAGGCGCTTTCGGCAACCACTCTGGCCAAATCCTCGCTCGGGTTCGGCAGCCTAGCTATCAGCTGCAGTTCGTACTCAACGATACGCCCCCGTCGAAAATGGTCAGAACTGTTAATGAGTTGCGCGGCTCTTTGGTACTCATCGAGGTCGTCGCAAACTCGCGTGCTCTCCCGATCCTCTCTCCGGTAGAGACCATGAGACAAAAATCTATGCGCGCCAATGGCAAGGAAGCCGGCTTCGGCAACAGAGAATTCAAGCACGTCGACAGCGACTTTGACCAAGGCTTGCTCTCGCTCATTCGGCTCGAGGCAGGTCCCAAACCCGTGAGGTGAAAGTCCGGGAGGAGGAATCGCCTCCGTTAGTTCAAACTCCGTAGTCTTCGGCTTGCGGAAATAGCCAGCCGCTCCAACTGCATAAGCGACCACAGCGAGGATCGCTGAAAGGAAGATGATTCCGAGAACCCTTAAGAATGTCCTCAAATGACCTCACCCCTTGCTGAAATGTGAGAAGTCGCTGAGGCAGCTATTTTGCGCGCGCTGGCCCATCATGCTCACTCTTGCCCAGCTCCGAAAAGACCCATTGAAGGGCGGGAAAGGCGAGGGATTCTCGCATGCTTCAGATTTTTGTAGCAAGAGAGAATCCCATAAGCCTATGCGACTTATGGGATTCTCGGGAACTTCAACTTGAAGTCAACATTCCGGTTAAGGGCTGGGACTGACGCGGGGTTTTTCCATTTCTGCCCTGCATTCACCGCCACGCCACGATGAAGCAGCCCAACGCGGCGATGGCGGTAATGGTGCGGACATGGTTCCACATCACCCAGTCCCTGAGATAAGTGGTCCACACCGCGGCGCCGTTGGCGCTTGCCGGATCGACGGCGGCCAGCGCGTTGTTGAGCGGCACGTTGAAGATCATGGTCACGATCAGGTTGCCGACGACATAGATTAGGGCGCCGGCGAGAAGCCAGAACGAACCCGGCTGGCTCCAGCCGAGAATGGCGCCGACAACGAGGACGAGGCAGACCAGTCCGGTGCCGAAAAGCGCGGTCATGAACATCGGCGTCACCGCAGTGACGTTGATCGAATTCATGGCGGCGATGCCGACCGCGGCAGGCATGCGGGCGAGGCCCGGCATGACGAAGCTGGAAAAGGCGAAGAAGACACCAGCGACGACGCCCGAGCCGAGCGCGGCTACGAAGGTTAGGATAGGGAGCAGTTTCATGATCATGTCAGTTGCTCCAGATGCCCGTAGCGGCGGTTTCGGTTGCGTAGGCGGAGAAGTCCCTTGGCGCTCGGCCGAGCACGCGCTCGACGCCGTCGGCCAGCGCCTCGTTGCGGCCGTCGAGCACTTCTGTGAACAGTTCGTTGAGCAGCCAGGCAAACTCGGCCGGCAGCTCGTGCGCGGCGATTGCGGCGGCGAACTCGGCATGGGAAATCTGCTTGAAGCCGATGTTGCGGCCAGCCGCCTTGCCGATCTCGGCGATCGCGTCGGCGAAACTCAGCAGCCTTGGTCCAGTCAGCTCGTACAGCTGGCCGATATGGCCTTGCCGGGTAAGCACTGTCACGGCGGCGTCGGCGATGTCGTCGGCATCGACGAACGGTTCTCTGACATTGCCGACCGGCAAAGCCACCTCACCGGCGAGCAGCGGATCGAGAAAAAAACTCTCGCTGAAGTTCTGGGAAAACCAGGCGCAGCGCAGGATCGTCCAGTCGGCGCCTGAGGCCTTCAGCATCTCTTCGGCGCGTTGCGCTTCGGTTTCGCCACGCCCCGACAGCAGCACCAGCCGGCGCACACCGCGCTCCACGGCAAGTTTGGCGAAGGCGCCGACCGCTTCGGCGGCACCCGGCACCGCAAGATCGGGATAGTAGCTGATGTAGACGGCCCCGACACCATCAAGCGCGGGTTCCCAGGTCGTGTTGTTTTCCCAGTCGAAGGGCGGCGTGCCCGAGCGCGAGCCGATCCGCACTGGCAGGCCCTGCGCCGTCAGCCGGTCTGCGAGACGACGGCCGGTCTTGCCGGTGCCGCCGAGGATTAAAGTCGGTTTCCGTACTGTGTCGATCATGGGTGATTTCCTTTGTTCACAAACATGAGTAATCCTCACATTTGCAAAACGTGATAAACCCTCGTATTTTGCGAGTCAAGCCAATTTGTTGATCATTCGCTAGGAGACAGTGATGGAAGGCTCGACCGTATCGGGTTCACAGGATGGCCAGATCGCATCGCCGCGCCGGGCGCCAAGCCAGCAACGCAGCCGCGAACGGGTCGAACGGATGCTTGCCGCCGCTTCCGCGCTGATCGCCGAGCAAGGCAGCGATGCCATGCGCATGGGCGAAGTGGCGGAACGGGCCGGCGTGTCGATCGGTTCGCTCTACCAGTTCTTCCCGGACAAGCGGGCGATCGTCTGGGCGCTGGCCGAGCGCTACACCGCTGAAAGCCAGGCCTGCATCGCGGCAGCACTTGCCGAGGTTAGCGACGCGGAAGGGCTGCGGCGGGCGTTTTCCGAGCTGGTGGATATCTATTACGGGCTGTTCCTGGCGGAGCCGGTGATGCGCGACATCTGGTCGGGCACACAGGCCGACAAGGCGCTGCGCGAACTCGAGCTCACCGACAGCCGGGCCAACGCCGAATTCCTCACCGCCGTGCTGAAGCGGCTGCGCCCCACCGCCGATCCGGCGGCGCTGGAAACGACGGCGTTTCTCATCTGGCAGATGGGCGAGGCAACCATGCGGCTGGCGATCTCGGTCGGGCGGCAAGAGGGCGACGACTTGGTCGCCGCCTACAAGCGCATGGCGCTGCGCGAATTGGTCGGCGAATAGAGCCGGAGACTACCGGCCGAAATAATCCCGTAGCATTTCCGTGCGCTCATCTTCCGCGCACATCGCCATACGGCCGAGGCTGAACCGGCCTCTATGAAGGGCGACAACGGCCAATGCGCAGTTTACGGTCGGGTCGTCCGCCGAAACTGCCAGATCCCGCAAGGCCAATTCGAAGAGGATCTGCCACGCAGTTTTGTAGTGTGGTTCGATCCAATCCGGAATCGGCGGGTTCCGGTCGTAGGCCAATCGCGCTTCTTCGATCGTCGCGGCCAGACCGTAAGCTCCCCAATATACTGGAGTTTGGCCTTCGGAGATGCGAGCCAGTTCCACAACCGCGGCGAAAGATGCGTCTCCAACATCGCCCTGATGATGCAGTTCGTTCCAGAGCTCGTCCCAGACTGACTTGTCATCGTAGTGAACGGCCAGTCTTCGCAAGGCCGGTCGTGGATCATAAACGACCTTGTATCCGCCCGTGAGGCCGGACCATCGTTCATCGTTGAATGCCATCATGTCGCCGTCCTTCGCCAACCAGTCGACCCTCCTGTGCCGGGTGGCTCCAGTCAACAAAAAACCCGCCACGAGGGCGGGTTCTTGATCTGCGAAAAGTCTGCGGCTTAGAGGCCGAAACCTTCGAAACGCTTCTTGAACTTCGACAGGCGGCCGCCGCGGTCGAGCAGGGTCTGCTGGCCGCCGGTCCAGGCCGGATGGGTGGTCGGGTCGATGTCGAGGTTCATCGTGTCGCCCTCCTTGCCCCAGGTCGAACGGGTCATGTATTCGGTGCCGTCGGTCATGACGACCTTGATGGTGTGGTAGTCGGGATGGATGTCGGTCTTCATTGTGCTATTCCTGGTTCGCTGGCGCTGCTGACGGGCGTAAAGCCTGCGTCGATGCGCCCCTTTTTAAAACTCGAAGCCGCAGCTATTGAGGAGCCACGGCTTTTAAAAACGGTCGGCGAGCCTATACATCAGCCGGAATTGAATCACAAGGCCGCGGTAAGCGCATATTGAGGCGCATACAAAAAGAGCCAGAGGAAACGGTCATGGCGCACACCAGCGGCGATGCAGTCGAGCGTAGGCGCTCGCTCAAGCCGCTGCGGCGCCTGTTCCCCTATATCACCCGCTACCGGAAGATGGTCATTGGCGCGGTCGTCTCGCTGACCGTAGCGGCGGCGACGACGCTGGCGCTGCCGCTGGCCGTGCGGCGCATGATCGACCACGGCTTTTCAGCTTCCGATTCCAGTTTCATCGCCGAGTATTTCGCCATGCTGGTGGTGATGGCTGCCTTGCTCGCCGCGGCGTCGGCCAGCCGCTACTATTTCGTCATCACGCTGGGCGAGCGCGTCGTCGCCGACATCCGCAACGACGTGTTCCGCCATGTCACGACGCTGTCGCCATCTTTCTTTGACACGGCCCAGTCGGGCGAGATTGTGTCGCGGCTCGCCGCCGACACAACGCAGATAAAATCTGCGGTCGGTGCCACCGCTTCGGTGGCGCTGCGCAATGTCATCCTGGGGCTCGGCGCCGTGGCGATGATGGTCTTCACCAGCCCGAAACTGTCGGGCCTCGTCATTGCCGCTATCCCGGTGATCGTGCTGCCGCTGGTCGCCTTCGGCCGCTCGGTGCGGCGCAAATCGCGGCTGGCGCAGGACACGCTGGCCGACGCGACGGCCTATGCCAGCGAGCAGATCGGCGCGGTGCGCACGCTGCAGGCCTTCACCAACGAGAAACTGGTCACCGGGAATTTTTCATCTGCCGTGGAAGCCGCGTTCGAGGCGGCGCGATCTTCGATCTTTGCCCGATCTTTCCTCACCTTCTTCGCCATCTTCATGATCTTTTCCTCGGTGGTGGCGGTGCTGTGGTTCGGATCGCGCGACGTGCTTGGCGGCACGCTGTCGCCGGGCACGCTCGGCCAATTCCTGCTCTATTCGGTGTTCGCCGCCGGCGCCCTCGGTGCGCTGTCGGAAGTGTGGGGCGAGCTTGCCCAGGCGGCGGGTGCTGCCGAACGGCTGACCGAGATCCTGGCCGAGAAGCCCGCGATCCAAGCCCCCGCGCATCCGAAACTGCTGCCGGCGACGGCCAGAGGCGCAATAAGTTTCGACGACGTATCCTTCTCCTATCCGGCTGGGCCCGACCGCGCCGCCGTCCACGGTCTGAGTTTCCAGGTCAAGCCCGGCGAGACGGTGGCGATCGTCGGCCCGTCGGGCGCCGGCAAGAGCACCGTCTTTTCGCTGCTTCTGCGCTTCTATGACCCCGAGATCGGCAAGATCATGATCGACGGCGTTAATGTGCGCGAGGCCGATCCCGTCGCCATACGAGAGCGCATCGCCATCGTGCCGCAGGATGTCACCATCTTCGCGGCCAGCGCGCGTGACAATATCGGCTTCGGCCGTCCGGACGCCAGCCAGGCCGAGATCGAGGCGGCGGCCAAGGATGCGCTTGCCGACGAGTTCATCCTGAAGCTCGAGAAAGGCTATGACAGCGAGGTCGGCGAGCGCGGCGTGACCCTGTCGGGCGGCCAGCGCCAGCGCGTGGCGATTGCCCGCGCGATTCTGCGGGATGCGCCGATCCTTCTGCTCGACGAGGCGACCTCGGCTCTCGACGCCGAAAGCGAGACGCTGGTGCAGACGGCGCTGGAGCGGCTGATGCAGGGCCGCACCACCATCGTTATCGCCCACCGGCTGGCGACGGTTCTGAAGGCCGACCGGATCCTCGTCATGGATGGCGGCTGCATCGTCGAGGAAGGCACCCATCAAAGCCTCGTTGCCAAGGGCGGTATTTATGCGCGGCTGGCCAAGCTGCAGTTCGAAACCGGGTCGAATGCTTTCAGAGGTGCCGCGGAGTAGATCCTTCCACTGGCGTCAGTTCGCTTCGGCGTCCGAATAGGCGAAATTGTAGTTCCAAGCCGAGTTGTCGTTGATCTTCTTGAGGGATTTCAAATAAGGGCCGATACTCTTGGCGGGAATCTGGTCATTGAGAGTCTTGAGAAACCAGTCGACCTGAAATTCGGTGGAGGTGCTCGTCCAACGAGCCTTGAATGCAACGTAGGGCGTAATCACGTCGTCATTGTCCTCGGGGCCTACGAAGTGGGCCTTCAAATTTCTGACGGTGCACCGGTGTCGTCGAAAGATCGGGCTGCCAAGCCAGATGGGCGCGCTCCTTTCGAGGAGGTCGGGCTCCGGCAAATATCTGATGCCGACATCCGATTTCAGAGCAAAGTCCTTGGAGAGGTTATCGGCATCGAGATCGCCTGCCGACAGATCGTAGGATTCGGTTAC
Source organism: Mesorhizobium sp. f-mel (assembly GCF_053850215.1). Taxonomy (NCBI): domain Bacteria; kingdom Pseudomonadati; phylum Pseudomonadota; class Alphaproteobacteria; order Hyphomicrobiales; family Phyllobacteriaceae; genus Mesorhizobium; species Mesorhizobium sp. f-mel. The sequence continues at coordinate 110,650 of NZ_JBSPTO010000006.1, read as the reverse complement.
CGAAACCAGATTCTTGTCGCGGCTGTCGTTCGTCACCAGCGGCCCCAGGCTTTTCATTCCGGGATACTGGCGATTGTAATATTTGAGATAGTCGTCCGCGATCCTTGCCGCCGATTGCGAGACAAGCTTATAGCGCATGCTATCGGCATCTGCGCCCCAATAGGTCGTGGTGACGGTCAGTTTGAGCGGCTCGCCTTTGCGTTTGGGGAAATCGAATACCTCATTCACAAAGGTGGTCGGCTGGTAGAGCTCCTTTCGTTCTATCTTTTCCATTTCCGCCTTGTCGGCGACAATGGGCAGAGCAAAGCCGTAGTCGGGCGGTATAAGATTATCTGCCCTGCCTCCCTGCAGATAGTTGGTCGCGTCTATCCAGTAGGTCTGGCTGTCGATGGCGACCTTCACGATAACATGGTCAAACGCGCGTATCGTCGGGAGTATCGTGGCGAGAGCAAGCCCTTCGTCAAGATCGGTGAGAGCCACGTCCGCGTGGATTCCCAGTCGCCGCAGGCTGGAGGCGAGAAGCAGCGCCTTGTCCTTGCAATCTCCGAAGCCGCTTGCCACCACGGTCGTCGGGCTGCGCGGGATATAGGAACCACGGCCCATGGACAGGCTGACATAGCGGATGTTGTCCTGGACCAAGCGCATCGCCTCGATCATCCTGTCTTCTGGCGCATCGTATTTCGCGGCAATGGCATCGAGCTTCGCTGCGAAATCTGCCGGCAGTTCCTGGTCGAGGCGATAATACGGAAGAACCGTGTCGACGATATCTTGCCATTTAGAGGTCGAAGAGATTTCGATGGATGGGTATGTGAGAAAGTCCGGCGGCAGATATTCCTGCGATTTCACCGGCGTCGGGTTGGCGCTTTGCCAAAGATAGGTCGTCGTTTCTCCGGTAGACTGGACATCCGGGCGTATGTCCGTCCTGACCTGTCGGACGTTCAGGGGCTGCACCGTTGGCCACGTCACTCTTTTGCGGATCAAAGCGATTGGTTCGTCCCAGGCCACGGCAAAGGAATGGAAAAGAAGATCCGTGCCGATGATCGGAGTTCTGCCGTGGTCTTGCCATAATCGACGATGTCTCCGACCCGGACATCGTTGAGGTTCAGGTAAGCGGTAAGCCAACCATCGAAGAGGCCCTTCTCCGCATCCCTCTCGCGCCGAAACACGTCGAAATCAGCATCGGAAAGGTGCTTGATCACCACGCCGTCACGAATGATGTCGATCCAGTTCACGGTGACCTCGGACGTCGCAGGATCGAATTCAAAACTTATGCTGGCGCCGCGTTCCAGGCCGGTGCGGTCGACGATCTTGTAGGCATAGCGGTCGAAGACCTCCAACCCGCCCGGGCGCTTCCGGATCTGATAATCCGACAGCAAGTTGGATATGCCGTTCTTGATCTGGCTGTCGAATTGCGGATCGGCCTTGGGAAGCGCGACTGGCTCGATCCAGTCGCCAACGCTGCCCTTGTGCACGGTTGTACCGGCCATGGCCGGCCAGCAGACCGTGCAAATGACAAGCAATACGGTGAGTCTTGCCAATATAGTAAGTCTTGCGGCCACTGTTGTCGCCGCCTGAAAGTGCCTTGCCCGCCCCATGCCCTGCACGTCCCCAGATACAGTCGAATGCCACTAGTGATAGAAAAGTAAATTGCGTCCTGCAAGGCAGGGTGGCTCGGCTAGGACCGAGAATGGTGAATCATCTTCGAGAACCCCAATGATCGGTCAGGTGGGATGGATGGTAGGAGGGTGCCGTCCTATGCGCCGTAGCGCTTCTTCAGGTGATCGGTGAAATGCGCGGCGTTGAGTTTCTCGCTGGTGGCGCGTTCCAGCAGGTCGGGCGTCGACCAGCGCGAACCTTGCGACCAGATCTTTTCACGGCGCCAGTCGTTGATCGCCGCGAAATTTCCCGTGGCGAGGTCTTCGTCGGCCGAAGGATGGTCTCTGGTCAGCGCCGCCCATTGCTGCGCCGCCATCATGGCGCCCAGCGTATAGGACGGGAAATAGCCGAAGGCGGCACCCGGCCAGTGCACGTCCTGCATCGGCCCGTCGGCCGGGTTGTCGATGGTCGACAGGCCGAGATAGTCGCGCATCTTGGCGTCCCAAGCCTCGGGCAGGTCGGCGGCCTCCAGCCGCCCCGAGACAAGCTCCTGCTCCAGCTCGTAGCGCAGGATGACGTGCAGCGGATATGTGACCTCGTCGGCGTCGACGCGGATCAGCCCGCGCTCGACCCTATGAACATGCGGCAGGATGTCGTCGATCGACCAGGTCTCGCCCAGGTGCCGTTCGACCACCGGCAGCGCCCAGCGCCAGAATTCCGGGTTGCGGCCGATCTGCTTTTCGACGAACAGGCTCTGGCTTTCATGCACGGCCATGCCGCGCGCTTTGCCAAGCGGCCAGTGCGCCCATGCCTTCGGCAGGTTCTGTTCGTAAAGCGCATGGCCGGTCTCGTGCAGCACTCCCATCAGTGCCGACAGGAAGTCGGAGGTCTTGTAGCGTGTGGTGATGCGCACGTCGCTCGGCACGCCGCCACAGAACGGATGATGCGAAACCGAAAGCGAGCCGTGGGTGAGGTCGAAGCCGACCGCCGCCATCATGGCGAGGCCAAGCTCGCGCTGCTTTTCGATCGCGTAGCTGCCCGAAAGCGGCTTCAGAGGGTTTTTCGCCAGCCGCTCTTCCTGCACGGTCAGTGCCTCCGGTACGAAATCCCTAAGGAAGGTCTTCAGCTCGGCGAAGACCGGCGTGATGTCGGCGGCGCGGTTGCCGGGATCGTACTGCTCCATCAGCGCGTCGTAGGGATCGAGGCCGAGCACGTCGGCGCGAAGTTCTGCTTCCTCGCGCACTAGCGCCACGACGCCTTCGAGCGCCGGCAAAAATCCTGCCCAGTCGTTTTTCGCCCGCAGGTCGCGCCAGAGCTGCTCGGAGCGCATGCGCGCGGTCGTTTGGCGCTCGACGAATTCAACCGGCAGGCAGGTCAGGTTGGTATACTGCCGCCGGAACTCCTTGACCGCTGCCTGCTGTTCTTCGTTCAGCGTTTCCTGCTCGGCCGCAGCGATCCAGTCGGCGATCTCCGGCGCGGTCGCTCTGGCGTGATGCATGCCGGCCAGCGCCGACATCGCCTCGGCGCGCTTTTCGCCGCCGCCCACGGCCATATGGGTCGCCTCGTCGGCGCCGAGAATGGCGAGCGCATGCTCCAGCGCTTCGAGCTTGTGACCGAGGTCGTCGAGTTTTTGAAAGGACATGGTGGGTTCCGCCTAATTTGAACGGCGGGAAAAGATACCAATGCGCGGGCATTGGCAACCCTGAAGGCCGTCGGCGAAGGGCGCATTGGTTGCTAGCTCGATGCACGCCGCAATGCGTCTTGCGGGAGCGGTGGCGTGCGTGATCAATATCGCAAGGCGGCGCCGTGCCGCGACGGGAGATGAAGCATGATCGCCAACGTGCTGGTCGGGTTGGTGGCGCTGATCCACCTCTACATCGTCTATCTGGAGCTGGTGCTGTGGAATACGCCGCGCGGCCACAAGGCGTTCAGGCTGACGCCGGAATTCGCCAGCGTATCGAAAGTGCTTGCGGCCAACCAGGGGCTTTACAACGGCTTTCTCGCAGCCGGGCTGATCTGGGGGCTTTACCTCGGCGAGGCCGGTTTCCAGATCAAGGTGTTTTTCCTGCTCTGCGTCGCCATCGCCGGCCTCTACGGCGCGGCGACGGTCGATAGGAAAATCCTCTACATCCAGACTCTACCGGCAGTGCTGGCGCTGATCGTACTTTGGCTGGGCGCATGACCCCGAAAAATCGGAATCAATTTTCGGAGCACGGACCTGCTGCGCGGGCCTTCGGTGCGGAACGGATCTTGCGCAAGAATCAAAGGATCATGCGCAAGATCGAACTGCGACGCTGTAATGGAGGGTTTCAGCCGTTTGGATATTTTGGGCCGTAGCCGTTCGGGTAATATCCGCCATCGCCGCCGCTGCCGATGAGGAAGGCGCTGCCGGTGGCAGCCCGCAGCTTCTGACTCACATGATCGAGCTGCGCCAGCAACTGCTGATATTGCGTGGTCGGCATCGTCCCATCTCGCGCGGCCCTCTGGGCGGCCCGATCAAGGTGAGCGACCTGCGTGCGCAAGTCACGCGCCTCGTCCGGCTTGATCCTGTTGGCCTGCATCGCGGCCCGTATACCGGTATCCACGCTCTCTATCTGGTTTATCAAAGCTGTCTCACGCGGGCCGGCGTAGGCGCCAGCAAACGGAACGGTGACGAGAAGTGCGGCGAGCGTTGCAGTCCTGAGGGTTTTGGGAGTGAAAGAGCGCATGGTTGCGTCTCCTTTAACCGGGGAAGGCGGCGGTTAGGACGCCGCCTTCCGGCCTTGGGCCGTCCGGTTCCGTCGCGTCGCGGTGGACGGTTCCACCGCCGGCGGTTCTCAGCCCCGTGACACAACCTAGGAGCGGTTCTCGGCAAAGTGTAATTAAAAAAAGATAATCTTTTCAGGCCTTGCTAGCCCGCACTGGCGCCCTAAATGCGGCCGCAGCTGGAGCCGGGGCGATCAGCGCTCGGTCAGTTTCAGCTCGATGCGGCGGTTCTTGTTACGCGCGTCTTCGGTGTCGGCGGGGTCGAGCGGCTGGAATTCGCCGAAGCCAGCCGCAACCAGCCGGTTGGCCGGCACGCCGTTTTCGATCAGGAACTTCACCACCGAAGTCGAGCGCGCCGTCGACAATTCCCAATTGTCGCGGTAGCGGCCGGTGCCCGATAGCGGCTTGTCATCGGTGTGGCCGTCGACGCGCAGCACCCAGTTGATCTCCGGCGGGATCTCCTTCTGCAGGTCGATAATGGCGTCGGCGAGCTTCTTCATCTCGTCCTTGCCGGCATCGTTGATCACTTCGGAGCCTGTCGGGAAAAGCACTTCCGACTGGAAGACGAAGCGGTCGCCGACGATGCGGATGTTCTCGCGATCGGCGAGGATCTCGCGCAAGCGCCCGAAGAAGTCGGACCGATAGCGGTTCAGTTCCTGCACCCGTTGCGCCAGCGCGACGTTCAGGCGGCGGCCGAGATCGGCGATCTTGGTGTTGGACTCGCGGTCGCGCGTTTCGGATACGTTGAGCGCTTCTTCGAGCGCTCCGATCTGCCTGCGCAGCGCCGCGATCTGCTGGTTGAGGATTTCGACCTGGCTCAGCGCCTGCTGGCTGATCTGGCGCTGGTTGTCGAGTTCACCAGAAAGCGCCGTGGCGCGCTGGTTGGCCGCGTCGCCGGCACCGGCGCCTTGCGCCAGCAATTGCTCGAGCCGGCTCTTTTCCGCCTCCGACGCCGACAGCGACGCCTGCAAATTGGCGAGCGAATCTTCCTTGTCCTGCGTCGTCGAGCGCTCCAGCGCCAGAAGCTGGGTCAGTTCGTTTATCTGCAAGTTGAGACGGTTGAGTACTGTGTCCTTGCCGGAGATTTCGCGGCCGAGCAGGAACTGCGCCAGCACGAAGACCGTGAGCAGGAACATGATCGCCAGCAGCAACGTCGACAGGGCGTCGACGAAGCCTGGCCAGTAATCGATACGGCGATCGGTACGCCGGCTCCTGGCGAGAGCCATGCTAATGGACTCCGGTTTTCTTCAGGGCGTCGGCGATCTTCTCCAGCGTATTGCGCATAGCCTTCTGCTCGTCCGACTGGGCCTCGACCCAGTCGCGCATGATCTGCTGCTCCGAGCGCATGTTCTTGACCAGGCCCGAAATGCCGTCGGCAAGGTTGGCCATGGCGGTGGCGACACGCGGATTGGCGCCGCCGCCGCTTTCCTGCATGCTGCGCAGTCTTTCCGACAGGACGCGGATCTCGTCGGAGGACTCGGCCTTTGGCGGTTCGGCGACGACGATATCGGACGACAGGTCGGTGACCGAGGACAGCCAGTTTTCGAGCTCGGTGTAGAAGCGTGTCTGGGCGCGGCCAGCCTGCAGGTCGAGGAAGCCGAGCACCAGGGAACCGGACAGGCCAAACAGCGACGACGAGAAGGCGGTGCCCATGCCGGCGAGCGGCGCGGAAAGCCCCTGCTTCAGCGATTCGAGCACGGCGGCGGCATCGCCGGAGCCGGGATCGAGCGAGTCAATAGTTTCGCGGATCGAGCCGATCGTGTTGAGCAGGCCCCAGAAGGTGCCGAGCAGGCCAAGGAACACCAGCAGCCCGACAAGATAGCGCGAGGTGTCGCGGCTTTCGTCGAGGCGGGTGGCGATCGAATCGAGCATGGTGCGCATCGAGCTGGTCGAGAAGGCGATCGTCGACGAGCGGCCGATCATCGCCTTCATCGGCGCCAGCAGCACCGGTTCGGTGGTTTCGGAGCCGGCCCGAAATGAGTTGACCCAGCGCACTTCGCGAAACAGCCGGCCGACCTGCACGAAGGCCAGCAGGATGCCGACCGCAAGCACGCCGATGATCAGGCCGTTGAGACCGGGATTGGTGGCAAAGGCGTTCGAGATCTGACGGGTCAGGATGGCGGCGATGAAGGCGACGATCATCAGGAAGATGACCATGGTCAGCAGAAAAACCTGCGGGCTCGACAATTTGTGCGGGTCGTACATCAGGACGTCGGAGCGTCTGCCCACGCCGAAGGATTTGAGAAAAGCCATCCGTGCCCCGTTTCCGATGCCGTCAATTCACGTTTGACGGCGACTCTAAACGCAATTGTGACCAAATTGAATGGCGCTTGGCAATATTGCCGGCCGGACCATCGGCGTCAGAGTCGGTTGATGACCAGGCAGTCGACCATGGCGGCAAGATGCAGGCCGGCGCCGGTGACGACAAAGCCGTGCCACAGCGCATTGTGGAAGCGCAGGCCCTTCCAGGCGAAGAAGATGACGCCGCAGGAATAGACGATGCCGCCGGCAACAATCAGCGCGATCGATGTCGTCGGCAATGTCTGGACCAGCGGCTCGACAAGAACGATGCCGCTCCAGCCGATCGCGAGATAGAAGACGATCGCCAGCCGGTCGAAGCGGCCGGGAAGAAGCACTTTGATGGCGATGCCGATCGCTGCCGCGAGCCAGACCAGGACGATCATCGAGATGGCCAGCGGCGAGCCGTCGAGCTGGGCGAGGAAAGGCGTGTAGGTCGCGGCGATCAGCAGATAGATCGCGGCATGATCGAAGCGCCGCAATATCCACTTGGCCGGCGACGACACCGGCCACAGGTTATAGGCCAGCGACACCGACAGCACGGTGAGCAGCGAAACCACGTAGAAAGCGGCGGCGATATATTCGCCCGGACCGGCATGGAAGGAGGCCAGCGCCAGCAGCGCCGAGCCGGCGGCAATGGCGAGCACGATGCCCACCGCATGGACGATGCCGTCGGCGATCATTTCGGCGCGCGAATAATGCCAGCGTCCCATGAAGGGGATTTCGATCCGGGATTCGGTGCCGATATGCGTCATGAATGATCCTGCATCCCCTTATCTGGGCGGATCCCGGACAGTATTTCAAGCTTTGGTTGCGATTTTGCGACTGCGGCGGTTCAGCGCGCCAAGTCTGCTAGCTAGAGCTTAGCGCGGCGTCACCGGCTTCCTGACGGTTTTCAGCAGCGCGCGCTGGATGATCTCGTTGCCGGCGACGATCGAGCCGCCATCCAGCATGTTCTGCCCGCCGGCGAAGTCGGAGATGAAGCCGCCCGCCTCGCGGATCAGCAGGATGCCGGCGGCGACGTCCCAGGCCGACAGGCCGGTTTCCCAGAACCCGTCCATGCGGCCGGCAGCGACGTAGGCGAGATCGAGCGAGGCAGAGCCGAGGCGGCGCACGCCCGAGACTTCGGCCATCACGTTGCGCAGCTCGACCAGGAAATTGCCATGCTGGCCGCGCCCGAGATGCGGCACGCCGCAGCCGATCACCGTGTCGATCAGCTTGGTGCGGCCGGCGACCCGCAACCGGCGGTCGTTCATAAAGGCGCCGCCGCCGCGCTCGGCAGTGTAGAGTTCGTCCATCGCCGGATTATAGACGACGCCGGCGACGATCTGGCCCTGACGCTCCAGCGCGATCGAGATGGCGAAGAGCGGAATGCCGTGCAGGAAATTGGTGGTGCCGTCGAGCGGATCGACGATCCAGCGGTGCTGGCCGTCGTCGCCTTCGATCAGGCCGCGCTCCTCCATCAGGAAGGCGTAGCCCGGCCGCGCCTTCGACAGCTCGGTGAAAAGGATGTCTTCGGCCTTGCGGTCGGCCTGGCTGACATAGTCGCCCGGCCCCTTCATCGAGACCTGCAGGTTCTGGACTTCGCCGAAATCGCGCGACAGCGAGCGGCCGGCCTTCATCGCAGCCTGGACCATTACATTGAGGATCGCGGAACGCGCCATTGTACTTTTTCCTGCTGCGCTTCTTCCTGCTGCCGGGCGCTTTAGTCGGCGCGGCGCACGTAAGTGATTTCGTTGGTGTCGACGATGATACGTTCGCCCGACCCGATGAACGGCGGCACCAGCACGCGGATGCCGTTCTCCAGCATCGCCGGCTTATAGGATGAGGCGGCCGTCTGACCCTTCACCACCGGATCGGCCTCGGTGATGGTCAGCGTCACCTGGTCGGGCAGTGAAATGCCGATCGGCCTTTCATCATAGAGCTGGACCGTCACCATCATGCCGTCCTGCAGGAAGGCGGCGCGATCGCCGACGAAATCCTTTTGCAGTTCAAGCTGCTCGAAGCTTTCGGTGTCCATGAACACCAGCGCTTCGCCCTGCTCATAGAGGTAGGAGAAATCCTTCATCTCCAGCCGGATCTGTTCGACGGTTTCGGCGGAGCGGAAACGCTCATTAAGCTTGGTGCCGTTTATCAGGTTCTTCAGCTCGACTTGGTTATAGGCGCCGCCCTTGCCGGGCTTGACAGTGTTGGTCCTGACCGCCACCCATAGGCCGCCATCATGTTCGATGACGTTGCCGGGACGGATTTCGTTGCCATTGATCTTGGCCATGATGATGTGATCCGGAATGAGATATTCGCGATGAAAGCGATTTGGCGCCTCCAAGACCACAAATCGCCAGGAGAGGCAAGGGAGTGGACAAGGGAGCGGGCAGGAGGGGGAGTAAGGGCGGAGCCATCCCCTCGTCAGCATTCGCTGCCAGATAATTCACCGTCCGCGACGCTCTACGGCAGGCGGTTGGCCATCTGCAGCGCCTGCTTCGTCTGGTCGTCGGTCAGGCCCCGCAGAAAATCGTCCATCTGCGGATCGATGAGCCCGGCGCGACGGGCGACGACGTACCAGGCGCCGGCAAGGATCGGATCCGGATCGGTGCCGATGCCGCCCATGTAAAGCTTGGCGAGGCGGTTCTGGGCGGCGACATTCCCGCCCTCGGCGGCCTGTTTCATCCAGCCGAAGCCGGACTTCAGGTCGCGGGCGCCACCACGTCCCTCGATCATCCAGGCGGCGAGATCGATCTGCGCCGTATCGTAGTTCTGCCGTGCTGCCTGCGCCAGCAGCCCTCGCGCCTGGACCTCGTCGCGCGGCTTGCCGCCGACGCCATTGGCATAGACCTGCGCCATCGCATATTGCGCGTCGGCAAGGCCGGTCGCGGCGGCGCGCTGATAATAGGACACCGCCTTTGCGATGCCGGCATCGCCGGGGTCCTGCTGGACCAGCAGCTGCGCGAAATTGAACTGCGCCAGACGGTTGCCGGCCTCGGCGGCGGCCTGCATCAGCGCGTAGGCCCCTTTCTCGTCCTTTTTGACGTAGCGGCCGTCGAGCAGCATCAGCGCATACTGGAACTGCGATTCTGGTATGCCCTGCTCGGCGGCAAGCGCGTACCACTTTGCCGCCTCCGCAGCGTTGACCGGCACGCCAAGACCGCGCGACAATATCTCCGCGATCAATGTCTGCGCCGCCGGGTCGCCGTTCTGGGCGCGAACCAAAGCGAGGTTGTAGGCCGTCTTGTAAAGGCCGCGCTGGAAGGCGCCATAGGCAGAATCCGACGGCTTTGCGCCGAAGCGGTCGGGATTGATGGCGTCGGCCGACGGCAGCGGGGCGGTGGTGGCAGGCTGCGGCAGCGGCGTGGCGATCGGCTTGTCCGTGCTTGCACCGATGTCGGGCTTGGGTTGCGGCAACGGGGCGGTTTCCGCCACGGCGGCCTGCACTGTGAGCGCCGCAAGCAAAGCACCGAAAAGGATTGTCCACGCCGGCACGTCAGTCCTCGAAACGCGGCGCGGTTTCGTCGAGCAGCGCATTGGCGCTGGCGACTGCCATCTTCGGGTCGACGCCGTCGGCAAAGACGGCGCTGGACAGCGCCACGAATTCGGCGCCGGTGGTAGCTACCGCTTCGACCGAGGCGAGGTCGGACCCGGCCATGACGATGCAAGGGATCTGGATCACATCCGCCCACCATTGCCCCAGCGACAGGTTGCGCGGGTGCGGCTCCGGCTTGTTGTCGTAGCCGAAGCGGCCGAAGAAGATGTAGTCGGGCCTGAGCTCGCCGAGTTCCAGCGCATCGTCGCGTGTCTTGGCGCCGCCGGTGCCGACCATCATTTTTGCCTGAAAACGGTCGATCGTCTCGGCGAGTTCGGCCTTGCCGACCTCGACATGGATGCCATCTGCCTGGACGCGGCCGGCGATGCGGGTGTCGCCGGCAATGACGACGGCAACGCCTGCCGCTTGCGCCGCCGGCACGATCTGTTCGGCGAAAGCCTGGAAGGAGGCCTCGTCCATGCCGTTCTCGGGCAGGATCAGCGAGGCGACGTCGCCGCCCTCGAACGCCGCGCCGATGCGCTCAGCCGGCACGCCGGGCGGCGCGATCAGCACGATGCGGCAGCGATTTGGAGGCGTTGCGTCGTTCATTGGTTTTCGATCCCGGTTTTCGCCTATGCCGGGCGAAGATGGTTGCATTGCGGCATAGAGGAAAGTGCCGGCCTTGAACAGGCGGGCGGGGCAGGATCATTGGCGCATGATTGTCGTCCAGCGACGTTCTTCGCTCACTTGATCGCCTGGGTGCTCTCGGATGGGATCTCCGATTTCCACAGTGTCCAGCCAAGATTCATGCCGGCGGCAGCGACCAGGATGGCGGCGGCGCCGACGATCTGGGCCGGATGCAGCCGGTGGCCGAAGGCGAGGACATCGACCAGGATCGCGACCACAGGGTAGATAAAGGACAGCGACCCCTGCAGATGCGTCGGCAGTTTCTGAATGGCGCCGTACATTAGGATGTACATCAGACCGGTATGGACGACGCCAAGCGTCGTCAGCATGCTCCAGCTCCACGCATCGGCGGGAAGGTGGGAAAGGTTGGCGAAGGGCGCCAGCATTGGGAATGTCAAATGCTGGACGATCTGGACCGACGCCTTCTCGAAATCCTGATCAAGGATTCGCGAACCTCGTTGAAGGAACTGGCCCAGCAGGTAGGACTGTCGTCGCCGAGCGTGGCGGAACGGCTGCGTCGGCTGGAGGATCGTGGCGTTATCAGGGCTTTCACCGTCGAGATCGACCCGCAAGCGCTCGGCTACTCGCTGCAGGCGATTGTTCGCATCCGGCCCTTGCCGGGCAAGCTGCATATCGTCCAGAAGCTGATCGAGGAGATCCCGGAGTTTGGCGAATGCGACAAGGTGACGGGCGACGACTGCTTTGTTGCCCGGCTGTTCGTGCGCTCGATAGGCGATCTCGACAAGCTTCTCGACCGTATCGCCGACAAAGCCGAAACGAGCACAGCCATCATCAAGGCGCAGCCGATCCGGAGGCGCCCACCGCCGCTTGCCGCGACCGCCATCTCAAAACCGTAACAGGCCTCAGCACTCACGACGCATCGCATTGTGTGCACATTTGCGGTCGCGGCGCGAAAGTTTATCGGCTATTCCAGCGTCTATACGCTTTCCCTCCAACTGCTCCCCGCCGATGTCAGGTCTTCTGCTCGATCCGTGGTTCTATGCCGCCGCCATTCCAGCCGTCATCCTGGTCGGTCTGTCCAAGGGCGGCTTTGGCGGTGCGGTCGGCTTCGTCGGCGTGCCGCTGATGGCGCTGGCCATGCCGCCGGTGCAGGCGGCTGCCATCCTGCTGCCTATACTGTGCCTGATGGACATCGTCTCGGTGTGGACATGGCGGGGTGTCTACGACCGCAAGATGCTTACAGACATGATGCCGGGGGCGGTGATCGGCATCGGTCTCGGCTGGCTGACCGCGGCGCTGGTGACAGCGGAAATGGTGCGGCTGATCGTCGGCGCGGTGGCCATTATCTTCGTGCTCCGCTGGGTCTATCTACAGATGCGGCACGGTGCAAGCCACTCAGCCGAGCCCAATCGCGCGGCTGCCGCCTTCTGGGGGACGGTCGCCGGCTTCACAAGCTTCGTCGCCCATGTCGGCGGCCCGCCCTTTCAGGTCTATGCGCTACCGATCCGGCTCGATCCGAAAGTGCTGTCTGGCACCGCGGCAATCTTCTTTGCCGCCACCAACGCGTTGAAGCTCATCCCCTACTTTGCGCTGGGACAGTTCGACACCACCAACCTGACCGCATCGGCGGTCCTGGTACCACTGGCGCCGCTCTCGACCATCGCCGGCGCCTGGCTGGTGCGGCGGATGCGGCCGGAACTGTTCTATCCCTTCACCTACGCGACCGTGGCGGTGGTCGCGGTCAAGCTTCTGTGGGACGGGATTTCAGGCCTTCTGTAGATCGCGGCAGCTCTGTCAAAGCTGACAGCGGCTAAGCCGCAGTCAGCTTTGACGTCAGATTTCAGGCGGCGCTCGGCATCAACCTGCGCGTTCCGCCGAGGGCAAGAGCAATTCCGGTGGTCAGGACCAGCGCCATGCAGCCCAGGATGGTGACATCGTTCAGTGTCGGCTTCAGCACCATGTCGGCGATGATCACCAGCATCACCGAATAGTCGAAGCGCGCTGCGCTGAGAATGTGCTGGCCCTGGGCGAGGGCCGCCGGTGTCACGCCGTCCTTAGCGATCATTCCCGCCATGCCGTCGGCGGTCGGCTTGAAGATGAACATGCCGATGCAGAAGGTCGTCGCATACCCGGCAAGGCCGATCAGTATCCACAGGTCGGAGAAGCCGACCCAGAACCAGCACATGATCAGCCCGAAGGCGAGCGTCAGCATCGACATCGGCGCGAAGAACCTGTTGCCCAGTTCGCCGGTGGCGCGCATCGCCTGCAGCATGCCTTCGATGTTCCCGGCGCGGTCGGCGCGTACGGCAAGCACCATCAGCGTGAAGCCGCCGCCGACCCAGAGGATCGCCGAGACGACGTGCAGGAATTTGACGATCGAGTACCAATCCATGGTTCCCTCCTTGGATGTTATTGATGATTTTGAGCGGCGCACATTTGCTCCGTCTCGCCGCGAGGAGGGGGCGTTTAGCGCGGCGCCTGTTTCGGAACGATGTCGCGTGGGAGGCGACTTTGTTTCGGCGTCCTATGAAACAAGCCGGAAGGGAACCGTTCACGATTTGCGCAAGCGCATCGCGCCGTTTCCTGCTATTCTGACGGCGCTGGGAAAGGTCGGGCCATGCGGCATCGTCCCGAAACATGCCGATGCTAATGCGCCGATGCCGGGGACCCGGCGGCGGGTCAACCGCCTGAACTCAACCCATTCCCATGACGGGAAAAGGCACTTCGGGGGATACTATGCAAAAGGTAGCACGAAATTTCTTCACGCTAGCCGTCATCTACGCACTGCTCGGAATGGCGCTCGGCCTTCAGATGGCGATCAGCAAAGACCATGCGCAGATGCCGACTCACGCCCACATCATGGTGGCCGGATGGCTGATGTCGGCGGTGTTTGCCTTCTTCTACCATCTGTTTCCGGCAGTCGCGGAAAAGAGGCTTGCCACCGTCCATTTCTGGTTGACGGCAATCAGTGGCACCGGCCTGTTGATCGGCCTTTACATCATGCTTGGCGGCAACCCGGCGATCGAGCCGCTGGTGGCAACGTCCTCGATGGGCTTTTATGCGGGCTTGCTGCTGTTCGCCTACATCGCGCTGCCCGTGGTGTGGAAAGTCGAGCGGCTTCCTGAAGCCCAAAAGGCCTGAGTATTGTGCTGTTACGGCACAGGCGGGCGGCGCTCGATCAAAAAATATCCGTGCCGTTAAGGCTTCATTAAGCTTTACAGGCGTTTACTATGTACATCCAGTGATCTGGATTCTTACCGAGTGGTTGGAGCCACTTTGTTTGACGCCTCCCTGTTAAACTCCTGAGAGCCGCCTTACCCGCGGCTCTTTTTTTGCCCGCGATCCTGATTGCCCGGGGGGCTGCGCCGCCGTTAACCGTTTGTTAAACATGTGCTTGCCTTCACCCGCCCCGAAGCGCATTTTCAAGTCTCGGTCATATAGGGTGCAGGACGTGACGGCGATGACGCCGAATCGACCGGCTGTAAGGCAAGTGCAGGGCGTATCGATGAACGACTCTTCGAAGGGAAGCGCGAAAACCATCAAGCTGGCGGAGCGCCGGGTTTTCTCCCAATCCTTCAAGCCGCTCTATCAGGAAGGCATGGGCCTGGTCGAGCAGGCGGCCGAATATCTGGACGGCAAGGGCCGGGCCGAGGCGAAGAAACTGTCCAGGCTGGCGGCGACGCTCTATGCGGCCGAATCGATGCGGCTGACCACGAGGCTGATGCAGGTCGCCTCCTGGCTGCTTTTGCAGCGTGCGGCGAATTCCGGCGAGATGACCCGCGATCAGGTTGCTTCCGAAAAATCCAAGGTGCGTCTCGACACCGCTTCCGCCAACAACGATGCCGCAGGCTGGGTCGAACTGCCCAAGGATTTTCTTGACCTCGTCAACCGCTCGCTGCGCCTGCAGGCGCTGGTGCGTCGCATGGACGAGGAAATCTACGGCGGCGCCGTGGCCGAGGTGTCGCCATCCGGCCATCGCGTCAATCCGGTTTCCGACCAGATCACGCTGCTGAACACGGCTTTCGCCCGCGGCTGACAGGCTGCTTGATAATTCTACTCCGACGGACACCCGGCGCCGTTTTCTGCGCTTACCTACAGCGCCGCGCGTCCTCTTGGACGCGCGGCGCTGTAGCACTTTGATTTTTGCGCATGATCCTTTCCGAAAATCGGTTCCGATTTTCGGGGTCATGCGCGGGCTCACGGACCCAAATGTCCGCTCCGATTCGGTTCTCGAAAACCACGCCATCTGCCTCGTCAGAGCAAATTCTCAAACAGCCTATGGGACGCTGTGGGAGCCCTGTTTCTGGTTTGTTCACATTTCGCTGGCATCGCTGTCCACCAAGGGTAGACTTGGCGAATGGGGGAAGCGATTCGCATCATCGGCATCGATCCGGGGCTGAGGCGTACCGGCTGGGGCATCGTCGAGAGCCTCGGCAATTCGCTGCGCTTCGTCGCCTCCGGCACCGTGCGTTCCGACGACAAGGCGGCGCTGGCGAGGCGCCTTTGCCAGTTGCATGATGGGCTCGCCGAAATCCTGCATGCCGCCATGCCGCACGAGGCGGCGGTCGAGCAGACTTTCGTCAACAAGGATGCGGCAGCGACGCTGAAGCTTGGCCAGGCGCGCGGCATCGCCATGCTGGTGCCGGCGCTGGCCGGCCTGGTCGTTGCCGAATATGCGCCAAACGCCGTCAAGAAGGCGGTGATCGGCGTCGGTCACGGCGACAAGAAGCAGATCCACATGATGGTCAAGGTGCTGATGCCGAAGGCGACTTTCGACACCGACGATGCCGCCGACGCCCTGGCCATTGCCATCTGCCACGCGCATCACCGGCAGAGCGTTGCCTACAGGATGGCGCTGGCCGGATAAGTTTGTTCTTGACCTGTTCTCGGTTCGGCAATAAGTAATACCAACGAGGTATTACCATGCGCGTGACAAGCAAAGGCCAAGTGACGATCCCGAAGGAGATACGGGATCATTTGGGGATTGGGCCGGGCTCCGAGGTGGAGTTCGTGCCCACAGACGACGGCGCTCGTGTTGTTGCGGTCAACGAAAACATTTCCGAAGAAGAGGCCTCTCGCAAATTCAGCCAGCTGCTCGATCATATGGCCGGCACGTTGGACTTGGGAGGCATGACAACCGACGAGTATATGGAGTGGCTGAGGGGTCCACGTGAAGATCTCGACATTGATTGACACAAATGTCCTGATCGATGTTTGGGGTCCTGCCGGACAGGAGACGAAGTGGTCGGCGTCAGCGATCACAGCATGCCGGCGCGACGGTACACTCGTCATCAATACAATCGTCTGGTCCGAACTCGCGCCGCTGATAGCGAGCGAGCCGGCACTCCGTAAAGCAGCCGAAACGCTTAAGATGGATCGCGAACTCTTGCCATGGGAAGCGGCATTCCTCGCCGGTGTAACGCATTCCCGCTATCGCCGCGCAGGCGGGGTCCGCGAACGAACCCTGCCGGATTTCTTTATCGGAGCCCATGCGGTTGTCGCTGGGCATCGTCTGCTGACGCGCGATGCCGCGCGCTACCGCAGCTACTTCCCGGACCTCGACATCATATCTCCCGAAACCTATCCATGAGGGCCTTGTATACATGAGAGCCTTGACATGATCGGCAAGCTCAAAGGCACGCTGGACGAGATCGACGAGGATTTCTGCATCATCGACGTGCACGGCGTCGGCTATCTCGCCCACTGCTCGGCGCGCACGCTTGCCGCTTTGCCGGCACCCGGCGAGGCGGTGGTGCTGTTCATCGAGACCTATGTACGCGAGGATATGCTGCGGCTCTACGGATTCCAGTCGGTGCTGGAGCGCGAATGGTTCCGGCTGTTGATGAGCAATGTACAGGGCGTCGGTGCCAAGGTGGCGCTGGCTATTCTGTCGACGCTGGCGCCGGCCGATCTCGCCAATGCTATCGCGCTGCGTGATATTGCCATGGTCAGCCGCGCGCCGGGCGTCGGCAAGAAGGTGGCCGAGCGGATCGTCACCGAACTGAAGAACAAGGCGCCAGCCTATGCGGGCACTGCCTCCGGCACCATCGGCCTGAAGCAGGAACTCGGCGAAGGCGTCGCACCGGCGCCGATCACCGACGCCGTCTCGGCGCTGGTCAATCTCGGCTATTCGCGCGACATCGCCGCCAATGCGGTGGCGGCTGCGCTGAAAAGCGCCGGCGAGGATGCGGATGCATCGAAGCTGATCCGCTTCGGGCTGAAGGAACTGGCACGGTGAGACTGTGCTTGTCCCGGTCCCTACCCTGTGCAAGGAAAGCGGCATGAGCCTTTCGCCACGCCTCATCGCTCCCGATAAGCGCGGCGAAGATGCCGAGCAAACCTTGCGGCCGCAGACGCTCGGCGATTTTGTCGGCCAGGCGGCGGTGCGGGCCAATCTCAAAGTGTTCATCGAGGCCGCCAAGGGCCGCAACGAGGCGCTCGACCATGTGCTGTTCGTCGGGCCGCCCGGCCTCGGCAAGACAACGCTGGCGCAGATCATGGCGCGCGAGCTCGGCGTCAATTTCCGCTCGACCTCCGGCCCGGTCATCGCCAAGGCCGGCGATCTCGCAGCACTGCTCACCAATCTCGAAGACCGCGACGTGCTGTTCATCGACGAGATCCACCGGCTCAACCCCGCGGTCGAGGAAATTCTCTATCCGGCGATGGAGGATTTCCAGCTCGACCTGATCATCGGCGAAGGGCCGGCGGCGCGCTCGGTCAAGATCGACCTAGCCCGTTTCACCCTCGTCGCCGCCACCACCCGGCTCGGTCTTCTGACCAATCCGCTGCGCGACCGCTTCGGCATCCCGGTCCGTCTCAATTTCTACTCCGTCGAGGAACTGGAGCAGATCGTGCGGCGCGGCGCCCGCATTCTTGGCATGCCGCTCGGCGACGACGGCGCGCTGGAGATCGCGCGACGCGCGCGTGGCACGCCGCGCATCGCCGGACGGCTGTTACGCCGCGTGCGCGATTTTGCCTCCGTCGCCGGCGACGGTCATGTCGACCGGCAGATCGCCGACGAAGCGCTGACGCGGCTGGAGGTCGATGCGCTCGGCCTCGACGCGCTCGACCGCCGCTACCTCTCGATGACCGCGCGGAATTTTGGCGGCGGGCCGGTGGGCATCGAGACGATCGCGGCAGGGCTTTCCGAGCCGCGCGACGCCATCGAGGACATCATCGAGCCCTATCTGATCCAGCAGGGATTCATCCAGCGCACGCCGCGCGGCCGCGTGCTGACCGCCAATGCCTGGCGGCATCTCGGCCTCGATGCGCCGAAGGACTTGGCGCAGCAGCAGATCAGCCTGTTCCAGGAAGAGTAGCGTCCGCGCGGCGTTGCGGCTTCATTCCTGCGCAAAATCTCCTAATCCTGGTCAGCTTGCCGGCGCATTTGCGGGCTCTAACGCTTCGCTGTGGGACCGTCCGTCCCACGAACGACGGAGCTGAGCGATGATCACCAGACGTGGCTTCCTGCGCCTCATCGGCGGCTCGTTCTTATCGGCCGTGTCGCTCAGCGCTTATGCGGTTGGCCTTGAGCCGATGTTGTTGACGCATGTAAAGCGCTATTCATTGACGCCGCCAAACTGGCCTGCGGGATTGCGGCTTCGCGTCGTCGCTCTCGCCGATATCCATGCTTGCCGGCCATGGATGACGCCGGAGCGGATTAGGTCGCTTTCCGAACGGGCGAACAGCCTGCAGCCGGATCTGATTGTCCTGCTTGGCGACTATGCAGCCGGCACACGCCTGGTTTCGGACTGGGTGGGTTCCTCCGAATGGGCGCCGGCCTTGTCAGGACTGAAGGCGCCGCTCGGCGTGTGGTCAATCCTTGGCAATCACGACTGGTGGGAGGACTTTTCTGCGCAGAAAGCCGGGTTCGGCCCGACGGTGGCGCGCAGGGCGCTCGAAAGTGCCGGCATCCCGGTCCTGGAAAACGATGCGGTGCGCCTGGAAAAAGACGGGCATGGCTTCTGGGTCGCCGGACTTGCGGACCAACTTGCGCTGCGGCCGGGCAAGGCCTGGGGCCGCAGCAGATTCAAAGGACTGGACGACCTGCATGGCACGCTGGCAAAGGTGCGCGACAAGGCTCCTGTTATCCTGCTGGCGCATGAGCCGGACATATTCCCGAAGGTCCCGTCACGGGTATCGTTGACGCTTTCCGGTCATACCCATGGCGGACAGGTGCGGTTGCTCGGCTATTCTCCAGTCGTGCCATCCCGCTTCGGCAACCGTTTTGCCTATGGCCATGTCGTGGAGGAGAACCGTAACCTGATCGTCTCCGGAGGGCTCGGTTTCAGCATCCTGCCGGTGCGTTTTGGGATGCGCCCAGAGATTCTTTCGATCGAACTGGATTCAGCCTGGACCGCTTCAATGAAGTGACTTGATCGCGTCCATCACATCCGGCTCGGCCTTGTCGCCATCAAACGCCTCGACGATGCCGAAGGCGCCGCCATAGCTCCAGACCGACCACGAGAAGCCATGGGCTTCTGCGCGCGCGATCATATCCCTTATATAAGCGGCGCGGTATTCGGCCGGCATCACTTGGGCATTGCCGTATTCCTGGCGGATCATGCCGAATTCGCCCAGCGTGATGTTCTCCGGTCTGATGCCGTTGGCCTTTGCCCAGGCCTCGACCCTGGTGAACGGTGCATTCATCGTCTCGAGCAGCTTCTCATCTGTGTCCATGCTGGCGACCTGCTCGTCGAGATAGGCAAGCAAGCCGCTCTGCCGCGCCCATGGCGCCTCGGCCTTGATCCTTGCGCGGATCGTATCGAGCGCTGCCTCCAGCTGGGCGCGCGGGACGGCGCTGAGCGGATAGGGCAGGCCAGTCACATAGGGGATGAAATCGCCGGCCCAGGTCGCGCCCTGATGGGTCAGCAGGAACGGGTCGTAGGTGTGAAAGGTCCAGATGATATTGTCGTCCGGGATCGCCTTCGGATCGATCTTTGCCAGCGATGCCGCATTGGAATAGCAGGCGCCGGTCAGGATCAGGGTGAGCTTCGTGGCCGACGAACGCGCCGCCGCGAACAGTCTCTGCTGGCGCTCCGGCCAGAGGCCGGTGCCGTCGGCGTCGCAGTCGACGACCGGCTCGTTCATCGGCTCGAAGGCGACTTGGCGCGGATCCTCATCGGCCAGCGTGCGCGCCATCCTGCGTACCATTTCGACATAGGATTCGAAGGTTTTCGGGTCGCCCATCACCTCGCCCATGCCGATCTTGCGGCTGCTGCCGCTGGGGATCAGATGCATGTCGACGATCACTTTCAGTCCGGCGCGATTGACCATGCGCACCGAGTCCAGCACGCTGGCATAGAGCCCGTCGCGCAGCGCTAACGTCTCGCCGGACAGAAATGGCGACGGATCGACCGGCATGCGCAGGAAATCGAAGCCAGCGCTCTTCAGCGCCTTGAGGTCATCGTCATTGAGGAACTTGCGCCATTCCGGATAGGGCATTATCGCCTGCCGGTCGCTCCATTTTTCCTCGCCCGGCCAGGTCGTCCATTGGTCGAGATTGAGGCCGCGCTTCATCGAAAAGCTCGCCGCCTGGCCCGGCAGCACCAGCGCGGCCAGAACAAACAGCGCCGCCATCAAGGTCTTGATCATCGCCGTCAACAGTGCCATCGGGTTCTTGCGCCAAGCTAATGCGTGTCGCCCAAAACTGTGTAGCGGTTTTGGGACAACGACGCGCACGGAAACAACCACCTAAAGCGCGTCGCGCTTTAGGTGCCCGGTCAGGCCCGAAAAGGAAAGCGCAATGGATGATCATGGTGAATCGGCGGCGCTCTGCGGCGGGCTTTCCGGCGCGCTGACGGAATTCGGCCACCGGCTGATGGCACGGGTCTATTATGCCGACACCGATTTCTCCGGCGTGGTCTATCACGCGCGCTATCTCGAATTCTTCGAGCGTGGTCGTTCCGACTATCTCAGGCTTGCCGGAGTCCATCACACCGAGCTCGCCGAGGGCAAGCACGGCGAAAAAACAATCTGGGTGGTACGGCGCATGGAGATCGACTTCCGCGGATCTGCCCGCATGGACGACATCCTGACCATCGAGACGCGCACGGAGGACATTTCGGGCGCCCGCATCTTCATGGCGCAGCAGCTGAAGCGCGGCGGCGAGGTACTGGTCGAGGCGCGGGTCGAGGCGGCGATCATCGGCGAGAGCGGCCGGCCAAGACGTTTTCCGAAGGAATGGATCGCAACCTTCATGCCCAAGACAAATCGGTAGCTCAAATCGGTAGGTTACTTACGCCGGTGATCCGCTGACGATGCCTCGCGGCTCGCTCAAGGCGCGGCAATGCGCCGCGCTGTACGTCCTAACCCATCCTTAACCATAACGGTTCATGAAGAGAGTGGTGAAGATTGGAGGAATCCAGCGCCTTCCTTTCACCAACATTTGCCCCGAAAAGGCCGTCAACGGTGCATTTTGGGGTTATTCCGCAAGCGTTGCGCGAACCGACCACAAGGGATGCCCATGGGCCAGCCGCCAGCCGTGCCCGGAAAATCTTAAGGACGTAACCATGGAAAATATCGCACTCGCCGAACCGGGCGCGCATTTGTCGATTTGGGCGCTGTTCATGCAGGCCGGCTGGGTGGTCAAGCTGGTCATGATCGGGCTGCTCTGCGCCTCGATCTGGACCTGGGCGATCATCGTCGACAAGCTCGTCGCCTATGGCCGCATGCGGCTCGCGCTCAATCGCTTCGAACAGGTGTTCTGGTCCGGGCAGTCGCTGGAGGAGCTCTACCGCACGCTCGCCGACCGCAAAACGACCGGCATGGGCGCCATCTTCGTCGCCGCCATGCGCGAATGGAAGAAGAGCTTCGAGAAGGGCGCGAAATCGCCGCTTGGCCTGCAGACCCGCATCGACAAGGCGATGGACCTGGCGCTGACCCGCGAAATGGAAAAACTGGAAGGACGGCTTGGCTTTCTCGCCACCA
This sequence comes from Mesorhizobium sp. f-mel, assembly GCF_053850215.1. NCBI lineage: Bacteria > Pseudomonadati > Pseudomonadota > Alphaproteobacteria > Hyphomicrobiales > Phyllobacteriaceae > Mesorhizobium > Mesorhizobium sp. f-mel. The sequence continues at coordinate 88,917 of NZ_JBSPTO010000006.1, read as the reverse complement.
CCGGCTCGGCGGCGCCCTTCATCGGCCTGTTCGGCACCGTGATCGGTATCATGACCTCGTTCCAGGCGATCGCCGCATCCAAGAATACCAGCCTGTCGGTGGTCGCACCCGGCATTGCCGAAGCGCTGCTGGCCACGGCAATAGGCCTGCTCGCGGCTATCCCGGCCGTCATCGCCTACAACAAGCTGTCGTCGGACGCGAGCAAGATCGCCGTGCGCATGGAGGGGTTCGCGGACGAGTTCTCCGCCATACTCTCGCGCCAAATCGATGAAAAAGTCGCGCAGAAGACCTGAGGAACAATCATGGGAATGTCCGTAGGCGCGGGTGGCGGGGGACGCGGTGGTCGCGGCCACAGGCGGCGCGGCCGCCATCACGCGATGATATCTGAAATCAACGTCACGCCGATGGTCGACGTGATGCTGGTGCTGTTGATCATCTTCATGGTCGCGGCGCCACTGCTGACGGTCGGCGTTCCGGTCGACCTGCCGGAAACACAGGCCAAGGCGATTGCGGCTGACACGCAACCGATCGAGGTATCCATCAACTCCGCCGGCCAGATTTACATCCAGAAGACCGAGATCCCGATCGAGGAACTGGTGGCAAAGCTGCAGGCGATCTCGAAGACCGGCTATGACGAGCGCATCTTCTTTCGCGCCGACAAGGCAACCAATTATGGAGCGGCTCTGCAGGTCATGGCCCGTGTCCAAGCCGCTGGCTACAAGAATATGAGTCTCATCTCGCTGCAGGAACAGGACCAGTAGACAAGAACATGCGGACCGGCCTCACCACATCGGTGATCTTGCATGCGACGGCGATCGCCTTCGGGCTGTTCACGCTGTCGGCGCCGGCTGCGCTTCCGTCGTCCGAAGTCGAGTCGGTCGCAGTCGAGATCGTGCCGATGGAAGCGATCGCGCAGATACAGAGAGGCGACAAGAAAGCTGCGGTGAGCGAAAAGCCGGCTCCATTGCCGACCCAGCGTCCGGACATCGTGGCCGACGCGCAGACGGTCGGCGAAAACAGCGTCGATACCGACAAGCCGCCGACGCCGGAACCCAAGCCCCAGCCAGTCGATAAGGCTGAGGCGCCGCCGCCCGCGCCGACGCCGAAAGAAAAGCCGAAGCCCGAGGACGTGCCGAAGCCGAAGGAAGAGCCAAAGCCCATACCGGCGACCGAGGTCGCTCCGGTGCCGCAGCCGAAGGAAGAGGTCAAGCCCGAACCGGTCAAGCAGGCGGAGCCTAAGCCAACACCGGCCAAGGAGCCGGCGCCGACGCCGCCGCAGGACAAGACCGCCGCCATCGACCCGCAGCCTGAGGTCAAGCCGGACGCCGTCGCCGAAGCAATAACGAAAGAGCAGCCCACCGAGACGACGCAGCTTCCGGACTCTGCGCCTGCGCCGCAGGCGCGGCCGAAGCCGCAGCCGGCCCAGGCCGAAAGCGCCAAGGCGCCGGAGCGCAAGGACGCCGACAAGCCGGTCAAGGAGGCCTCGTCCAAGCCGAAGTCGGAAGACAAGCAGTTCAACGCCGACGAGATTTCCGCGTTGCTCGACAAGCGGAAGCCGTCCGGCGGCGGCGCCAAGCGTTCAACCCAGCAGGCATCGCTCGGCGGGGACAAGAATCAGGGCCAGAAGCTTTCAAGGTCGGAGCAGGGGGCGTTGGAGGCTCAGCTTGGTGGTTGCTGGACCCTGCCGGTAGGGCTCGAGGGTTCCGAGAATTTCATCGTCGTAGTCCGGTTCAACCTCGACGCCTCCGGCAAGCTGGACGGACGGCCATCTGTCGAAAAGTCGAGCGGAAGCCGCCCGTTCGACGAAAGTGCCGTTCGCGCGGTTCAGAAATGCGATGTGGCCGGCCTGCAGGTTCCCGCAGGCAAACAAGACATCTGGGCCGACGTGCGGGTCACGTTCGATCCGAGGGAGATGCTGGGCCTATAGGTCTGGCGCCCGTAGAATCATTGAAGAGAAGCGAGAAGACATGAAATCCATCCTCAAGCCGCTCCTGATGATCGTAGCGATGGCGCTGGGCATGACTGCCGCCGCCACCTTGCCGGCGCGGGCGCTCGTTGAGCTCAACGTCAACAAAGGCAATGTCGAGCCGCTGCCGATTGCCATCACCGATTTCCAGGGCGGCGATGCGTTGGGCGCGGAGATTTCCGGCATCGTCAGCGCAGACCTGAAACGCTCCGGCCTGTTCGCGCCGATCGACAAGAGCGCCTTCATCGAAAAGATCTCCAATCCGGATGCCACGCCCCGCTTCGAGGACTGGAAGGTGATCAACGCTCAGGCGCTGGTCACCGGCAGCGTCAGCAAGGAGGCCGATGGCCGCGTCCGCGCCCAGTACAGGCTGTGGGACACCTTTGCCGGCCAGCAGATGTCGGGCGAGCAGTTCTTCGCCAACGACGCCAATACGAGGCGCGTCGCTCATATCATCGCCGATGCGATCTATGAGCGGCTGACCGGCGAGAAGGGCTATTTCGACACGCGCGTCGTCTTCATCGATGAATCGGGCGCAAAGAACGCGCGCAAGAAGCGCCTCGCCATCATGGACCAGGACGGCGCCAACGTCCGCTATCTGTCGGATGGCAGGTCGATCGTGCTGACCCCGCGCTTCTCGCCAAACCGGCAGGAAATCACTTACATGTCCTATGAAAGCGGCCAGCCGAAGGTCTATCTGCTGCAGATCGAGACCGGGCAGCGCGAACTGGTCGGCGACTTTCCCGGCATGACCTTTGCGCCGCGCTTTTCGCCCGACGGCCAGAAGGTGATCATGAGCCTGCTGCGCGACGACGGCAATTCCAACATCTTCGCCATGGACCTGAGAAGCCGCTCGACGACCAGGCTTACCAATTCGACGGCCATCGACACCTCGCCGTCCTATTCGCCGGATGGCAGCAAGGTGGTGTTCACCTCCGACCGCGGCGGCCGCGCGCAGATCTATGTGATGGGCGCCGACGGTTCGGGCCAGACCCGCATCTCCTTCGGCGACGGCGTCTATTCGACGCCGGTATGGTCGCCGCGCGGCGATCTCATCGCCTTCACCAAGCAGACTGCCGGCGAATTCCAGATCGGCGTCATGCGCGTCGACGGTTCGGGCGAGCGCATCCTTTCAACCGGCTTCCAGCAGGAGGGGCCGACCTGGGCGCCCAACGGGCGGGTGCTGATGTTCTTCCGCGATTCAGCCGGCGGGCCGAAACTCGTTTCGGTCGATCTCACTGGGCGCAACGAGCAGTCGATCCCGACCGCGAATTTCGCGTCGGACCCGGCCTGGTCGCCGCTGCTCGAGTAAGCGAGGAAATGTAGAATTGAAGAGATGGAGACGACGGGATTCCTCAATTCTTCAATTCGCTCCTTTCCACGGCTTGGTCGCGTTTTAGCCGCATTTCCGCCTAGGGTCCGCGCACATTGTTGCCCCCTCTGGTGGCCTCTGGCAAAACGGCTGCGGACGGCAGCCGAAACCAAATTTTAACCGTGTTTCTTGAACGCCGGTTAACCCAAACGTGGTTACTGGACGATCAACGAAATCACTCGAATTGCGAAGGAGAGGCGGCATGGGCCGTATCGCAGCACTTACTAGAAACCCGGTGATGATCGCGCTGGTGGCGTCGCTCGCCATTGCCGGTTGCGCCTCGAAGAAGACCCCGAACAGCGCCGCCGATCTCGGTCTCAGCGGCGCCGGGGCGGCAACGCCCGGATCGGCCCAGGACTTCACCGTCAACATCGGCGACCGGATCTTCTTCGATACGGATTCGTCCTCGATCCGCGCCGACGCGCAGACGACGCTTTCGCGCCAGGCGCAGTGGCTGAACCAGTATAGGCAGTATGCCATCGTTATCGAAGGCCATGCCGACGAGCGCGGCACGCGCGAATACAATCTGGCGCTCGGCGCCCGCCGTGCCGCCGCCACCCGCGACTTTCTCGTCGCCAGGGGTGTTTCCGCCCAGCGCCTGAAGACCATTTCTTACGGCAAGGAGCGTCCGGTCGCGGTTTGCGACGACATCTCCTGCTGGTCGCAGAACCGCCGCGCCGTCACCACGCTCGGCGGCGCCGGTTCTTGATCGGCAATTTCTGATCGGCAGAAATGCAACACATATGTGCGAAAGGCGGCCGCGGCCGCCTTTTTCATGTCCGGCGCCCGTATATGGGACTTGAAACAAAATTTGGCCGAAGTCCTGCGTCCTGCTAAGAGCCGAGGCGCCTGACGGTCCCACTCCGATCGGAAGGCATGCAACAGGCAAACAATTTCACGGCGAGAGGCACATGCATTTCAGATCGGTCTTGAGCGGCACGCTTGCGCTGCTGCTCGTATCAAGCGTCGCCGCACTTGGTGGCGGTACGGGGGCAAGCGGCAACGAGCAACAACCGCCGAAAGGCGGCTTTTCCTTCCATTTGCCGAAGATCAACTTGCCCGGCGTTTTCGGCGAAAGAAAGAAACCGGATCAGGTTCAATTCGCCCAGGATGGCACCGGCACTACGGCGCTGGAGGAACAGCTGCGCCAGATGAACGGCAAGATTGAGGAGCTCAACTTCCAGGTGCTGCAGATGCAGGAGCAGATCCGCAAGCAGCAGGAAGACAACGAGTTCCGCTTCCAGCAGTTGGAAGGCGGTTCGCAAGGCGCGCAGCAACCAGCGGAGCAGAAAAAGTCGGACGCCACCACCAACACCGACAGCAGCGTCGCCGAGGCTCCGGCGACGCACGCGCCCACCGATGCGGGCACACCGCCCGCCGGCGGACAGAGCGGGGAGGTCATCGTCGAATCGCCTACAGGCGAACCCGGCACGGTGATCCCGGGCACGCCGCCGAAGACGTTCGGCACCATCACCGTCGACAAGAACGGCAACGTGGTCGAGGCCGACGGCAACACGCAGGCACATGCACCGGCGCAGAACACTGCCCCTGCCACCAGCGACCAAGCCCCCGGTGACAAAGGTGCTGACACGCAGGCCGGCAAGTCCGACGACACGGTGGTCGCGGCGCTGCCCGCCACCGACGACCCCGAGGAGCTTTACCGCAACGCCTACCAATTCATCCTGTCGGGCGACTACAGCACTGCCGAACAGGGTTTTCGCGACCACATCGCCCGCTTCCCCAAGAACGCCAAGGCGGCGGACGCGCATTACTGGCTGGGTGAGTCGCTGCTCGGCCAGCAGAAATACCGCGACGCGGCCGAGACTTTCCTCGCCGCCAGCAAGGACTATCCGAAGGCCAAGAAGGCTCCCGACATGCTGCTGAAGCTCGGTGTCTCGCTGGTCGGATTGAATCAGCGCGACGTGGCCTGCGCCACTTTCGGCGAGATCGGTAAGCGCTATCCCAACGTTTCCGACACGCTCAAGGAACGCGTCAAGCAGGAAAGGGCGCTCGCGGCGTGCTGACGCTAGAAACCGAGCCTGACCCTTCGGTTTTTTCGCAGATCGACTTTACCAACGGCGCTGTTGCGGCCGTGTCCGGCGGCAGCGACTCGACCGCCCTTCTCCTTCTCCTCAAAGATCACCTCGACCGTACCGCGCCCGCAACGAAATTGCTGGCTGTGACGATCGATCACGGCCTGCGGCCGGGCTCGGCAGCGGAAGCGCAAGCCGTGGCCAGGCTTTGCGTCGGGCGCGGCATTGCCCACCGCACCCTGGTCTGGTCCAGGCGCAAGCCGTCGACCGGCCTGCCGGCTGCCGCGCGAGAGGCACGCTACCGGCTGCTGGCCGAGGCAGCGCAGGCGGAAGGTATCGGCCTGATCCTGACCGGCCACACTGCTGACGACCAGGCCGAGACCGTGCTGATGCGGAAAGCACGCGAGGATGGGGCACGCCAAGATGGGCGAGGTCTCGCCGGCATGGCGCCCGCGACTCTTTACGACTGGCGGATCTGGATCGCACGGCCGCTTCTCGGCACACGGCGGGCGGCGCTGCGCGAAGTCCTGCAGCGCGCGAATGTCGGCTGGGTCGAAGACCCGACCAATGAAGACGAGGCTTTCGAGAGGCCGCGTATCCGCGCGGCACTTGCCGACCGCAATGGTACCCAACGCGTGGAAGACGCGGCGGCGCTGGCCGCGCGGGCTGCGGTGGAGCGCGAACAGCTTGGCCATCGCGCGGCCGCGCTGATCCGCGGCTTTGCCAGCAGGCCCACCGCCGGCCTTATCCGTCTCGATCCGGGCTTTGCGACGGCCGGCGACGAGGCGGCGGCCGTCTATGCGCTGCGCATCCTGCTGGCGACTGTCGGCGGCGTTGCCTTTCTGCCCGACCAGGTTCGCAGCAAGGCGCTGCTCGATCGGCTGAGGGCCGGACCATCTGGCACAACCCCATTTTTCGCGACCCCGTTTTGCGCCACATTGTCGCGGACGGTGGTCGATGCACGGCGTGCCGGCATCTTCCTGCGTCGCGAAACCCGCAACCTGCCGCCCGCTGCTCCTGCCGTGGACAATGCCCTCTGGGACGGCCGCTGGAGGATCACATTGGACGACGAACCAGGTGCACTTTTGATCGCGCCGCTCGGTGCGGCTCGTGCCGCAAAACGGCCAATTGCCGACGACGGCACGCCGCCAAGCCTTGTCCGCGCGGCCCTAGCGGCCGAGCCGGTGCTGTGGCGCGCAAGTGAACTTCTTGGCGAATGCCTCGGTTCGGCGCAGGACAGCCCGGTCTTGCCGGGAATGGCGGTATGCCCGGTGGTCGCGCCCTTTGCCCGCTTCCTGCCGTCCTTCGACCTGGCGCCGGCCGGAACGGTCGCCGCGCTGATCGGCGCGCCGCTTCTTCCTGCCGCGCCTTTTAGCGGCCACACTGCCGGTTGATCGTGGGCGAAAGCTTAACCGCGACATGCTGTTCTGCTTGGCAAGGGAAGGCGCCATCCCTATGTTAGACCCAAGTTTCCTCTCACGACGCGTGTCCGCCAGCGGACACCAACGGGACAATTGATGAATCCGAATTATCGCAATCTCGCGCTCTGGGCGATCATAGCGGTCCTGCTCATCGCTCTCTTCAATCTGTTCCAGACGCCGCAGACGCGCGGAGCAGCGAGCGATGTCCCCTATTCGCAGTTCCTGCAGGATGTCGCGGCCGGCCGGGTCAAGACGGTGACCATAGCGGGTGCCCGCATCTCGGGCACGTATACCGACACCTCTACCGGCTTCCAGACCTATTCGCCGGGGGATCCGTCGCTGGTTTCGAGACTCCAGGACAAGAACGTCACCATCAACGCGCGCCCCGAATCCGACGGTTCCAATTCGCTGTTCGGCTATCTCATCTCCTGGCTGCCGATGATCCTCATCCTTGGCGTCTGGATATTCTTCATGCGCCAGATGCAATCCGGCTCCGGCCGCGCCATGGGTTTCGGCAAGTCGAAGGCCAAGCTTTTGACCGAAGCGCATGGCCGCGTCACCTTCCAGGACGTCGCCGGCGTCGACGAAGCCAAGCAAGATCTTGAAGAGATCGTCGAATTCCTGCGTGATCCGCAGAAGTTCCAGCGGCTTGGCGGCAAGATCCCGCGCGGCGTGCTGCTCGTCGGCCCTCCCGGGACCGGCAAGACGCTGCTTGCCCGTTCGGTCGCCGGTGAGGCCAACGTGCCGTTCTTCACCATTTCCGGCTCGGATTTTGTCGAGATGTTCGTCGGCGTTGGCGCCAGCCGCGTCCGCGACATGTTCGACCAGGCTAAGAAGAATGCGCCCTGCATCATCTTCATCGACGAAATCGACGCGGTCGGCCGCCATCGCGGCGCCGGCCTCGGCGGCGGCAACGACGAGCGCGAGCAGACGCTGAACCAGTTGCTGGTCGAAATGGACGGCTTCGAATCCAATGAAAGCATCATCCTGATCGCCGCCACCAACCGCCCGGACGTGCTCGATCCGGCGCTGCTCAGGCCCGGCCGTTTCGACCGACAGGTGGTGGTGCCGAATCCGGACATCGTCGGCCGCGAGAAGATCCTGAAGGTGCATGTGCGCAACGTGCCGCTGGCGCCCAATGTCGACCTCAAGGTGATCGCACGCGGCACGCCGGGCTTTTCCGGCGCCGACCTGATGAACCTCGTCAACGAATCCGCCCTGATGGCGGCGCGGCGTAACAAGCGCCTTGTCACCATGGCCGAGTTCGAGGACGCCAAGGACAAGATCATGATGGGCGCCGAACGCCGCTCGTCGGCGATGACCCAGGCCGAGAAGGAACTCACCGCCTATCACGAGGCCGGCCACGCCATCCTGGCGCTGAACGTGCCGTCGGCCGATCCGCTGCACAAGGCGACAATCATCCCGCGCGGCCGGGCGCTTGGCATGGTCATGCAGCTGCCGGAAGGCGACCGTTATTCGATGAGCTACAAATACATGATCTCGCGCCTCGCCATCATGATGGGTGGCCGCGTCGCCGAGGAGTTCAAGTTCGGCAAGGAGAACATCACCTCGGGCGCCTCCTCGGACATCGAGCAGGCAACCAAGCTGGCGCGCGCCATGGTCACGCGCTGGGGCTTCTCCGACAAGCTCGGCCATGTCGCCTATGGCGATAACCAGGAAGAGGTCTTCCTCGGCCATTCGGTGGCGCGCACGCAGAACGTCTCGGAAGAGACGGCGCAGATCATCGACGCCGAAGTGCGCCGGCTGATCGACGAGGCCTATTCGACGGCGAAATCCATCCTGACCAAGAAGAAGAAGGAATGGATCGCGCTGGCGCAGGGTCTGTTGGAATATGAGACGCTGTCCGGCGAGGAGATCAAGCAGCTGATCGCCGGCCACAAGCCCGCCCGCGATCTCGGCGACGACACGCCACCGAGCCGTGGCTCGGCCGTGCCGAAGTCCGGCAGCCGCCGCAAGAAGGGCCCGGAGCCCGAAGGCGGCATGGAGCCTCAGCCGTCAAGCTAGGGTCCGGCCCAGGAGATTGATTTCGAAAATCGCCGCGGTGTTGATCGCGGCGTTTTCATTGGAGGGCTGCCAACAGTCGGTCGCGGCCTGAGAACTCCATCGCTTCACCCGGTGCCGGGGACTTCTCCACATGGGAGGTAGACGCTGAAGGTTTGCGGAGGCCGTGATGAGGGCCGGTCTCCCCCGCACGGGCCCCGCAAGGGGGAGACCGGCCGTCACCTCCGCTTTTACGAACCTTCAGCACTGCCGGCACAATTTATCGCCGGCAACAGGAAGGCCCGCGAACCTTGCGGTTGGCGGGCCTTCCTGTCTTCAGGTGTTACTGCCGATCAGCTCTTCAGCGCGGCATTGCAAAGGCTGTAGAAGCCGCCACCCTTCTGGATCCACTTGAGGCCACCCAGCGTATCGGCCTCCTTGTTGGCGTGGTACTGGTCGCGGCAGGTGTGCATGCGGCCCTTCGCCGGGGTTTCGCTGCTATACTTGGTGGAGATCGCCTTCGGAAACGTCACACCCTGGGGAGCGGTGACGGTCGGCGTTTCCGGGTGGCTGGTGAGGCTTGCCTGATCGGCTGCCGGCATGGTGTCGTCGTCGGAACCCCCGGCACCGCACTGGCTCATGCGGAAGTCGTTCCACTTCATGCCGTTCAGCGTGTTGCCGGTCTTGGCCGCCTGATACTTGGCGCTGCAATCCGCCCTGCTGAGGCCGTTGCCCGCGTTGGCAGTCGCCGCTGCCTTGGTCGTCGCTGCGGCGGGTTCCACCGTCGCGCTGGCGCCGGCGGCGCATTCGCTCTTGCGGAAGTCACTCAACTTCGTGCCGTTCAGCGTGCCGGCGGCCTTTGCAGCCTGGTATTTGGTGCTGCATTCTTCCGCCGTCAGGCCCGGTGCCGCGTCGGTAATTGCAGCGCTGGTGCTGTCCGCTGCGGCTGGCGTGGCGTCGGCGGCGTCGGTACCGCATTCTGCCTTGCGGAACTGGTTCCAGTTCTGCCCGCCAAGTGTTCCGGCGTCCTTTGCCGCGTTATACTTGGTGCTGCATTCAGTCATGGTCAGCGCATTGGCGGGCGCCGTCAGGAATAAAGTCACGACGGCGAGACCCGTCAAAGTGGCAAGTCGATGGATGAGCATGCGTCTTCTCCCTCCGATGTTCACGATATGTACCAAGCAAGCAGTAGCACTCAACGGCTGGTTGCGCCAGAGGCTAAACGGCGTAAAAGCTGTCGGAAAGTGCATTATTTCGATAAAGTCGTAGCCAGCTCCTGTCCGCCAGGTAGATTTTCCCGAGCGCTTTTGCACGGAAAGCGCGCATAGAGCGGCCCACAGTGAGGGACTGCCTGACATGGCGGGTTCGATCGAGTGTCGCCGCTGCGGCGCAACTGAATGCCCGATCCAGGGCCACTCGACCCGCGGATTGCGAATTCAGTGCCTACTGACTGAGACAACAAAGAATCCAGATGCAGTCTGAAGTTCCTGAACGCTGCTGCCGCAACCAGGCAGGAAACCTGAAAATCCACGCACGAGCGTGACACAAAACACACAAAACAACAATTTTCTAAGGATTGGTGACCTATAATCATGCATTGTGATGATAGGGCTCGGGCCAATTTATGGCATGACGTGCCGGAAAAGAACCATCGGGAAGCTGGCTAGCATGGCAGGAAGTTATTTCGGTACGGACGGCATTCGCGGGCGCGCCAACAGGTTTCCAATGACGGCGGAGGTCGCCATGAGGGTCGGCATGGCCGCCGGCCTTTCGTTCCAGCGCGGCAACCATCGCCACCGCGTCGTGCTCGGCAAGGACACCAGGCTTTCCGGTTACATGATCGAGAATGCGATGGTGTCGGGTCTGTGCGCCGCCGGCATGGACGTGTTCCTGCTCGGCCCGATTCCGACGCCCGCGGTCGCCATGCTGGTGCGCTCATTGCGCGCCGACATCGGCGTGATGATCTCGGCCTCGCACAATCCCTACTACGACAACGGTATCAAGCTGTTCGGCCCAGATGGCTACAAGCTCTCCGATGAGATCGAGGAGCGAATTGAGGGGATGCTCGACAAGGATATCGACCTGGCGCTCGCCGATTCGGACGGGCTCGGCCGCGCCAAGCGCGTCGACGGCGTCCACGACCGCTACATCGAATTCGCCAAGCGCACGCTGCCGCGCTCGATGTCGCTTTCGGGCCTCCGCATTGTCGTCGATTGCGCCAACGGCGCCGCATACAAGGTGGCGCCCGAGGCGCTGTGGGAACTCGGCGCCGAGGTCGTCGCTATCAATGTCGAGCCCAATGGCTTCAACATCAACAAGGAGTGCGGCTCGACCCATCCGGCCGGCCTGCAGAAGAAGGTCCACGAAGTGCGCGCCGATATCGGCATCGCGCTCGACGGCGATGCCGACCGCGTCGTCATCGTCGACGAGAACGGCGCGATCGTCGATGGCGATCAGATCATGGCGCTGATCGCCGAGTCCTGGCATCAGAGCGGACGGCTGGCCGGAGGTGGCATCGTCTCGACGGTGATGTCCAATCTCGGCCTCGAACGCTTCCTCGGCGACATGAACCTGCAGTTGCACCGCACCAAGGTCGGCGACCGCTATGTCGTCGAGCACATGCGTGCGCACGGCCTGAATGTCGGCGGCGAACAGTCGGGCCACATCGTGCTGTCCGATTTTTCCACCACCGGCGACGGCCTCGTCTCGGCGCTCCAGGTGCTCGCCTGCATCAAGCGGCAGAACCGGCCGGTCAGCGAACTGTCGAAGAAGTTTGCGCCGGTGCCGCAGCTGCTGAAGAACGTCCACATTTCCGGCGGCAAGCCGCTCGAGGAAGCCCTGGTCAAGGCGGCGATCGAAGATGGACGGCACCGCCTGGGCAAGGCCGGGCGCCTGGTCATCCGGCCATCCGGCACGGAACCGCTCATCCGCGTCATGGCGGAAGGCGACGATCAGCAACTGGTCGAGGCCGTCGTCAACGATATCGTCGAGGTCATTTCGGAAACGCGCAGCGCCGCCTGATCCTGCAGCTTTTGCCAGTTTGAAAGCCCGCCTCCGGCGGGCTTTTTTCGTTGGCTTGCACGCAAATTCTCCGCAGAAATGACGCGAAAACTCTGAAAGATTTAGAGGTACATGGTTAAGCGATACGGTTAAACGCGTTTTAACTTTTCCAATTCATTATCCACGACTGAAGCCAATCAGATTCGGACGCGTTCGCTGTGCCGAGGGTTCTCAGGGGTGACAAGCATGTTCAATACAGCAAGAATGGCCCTCTTTGCCGCGCTGCTCGCGGGCGTGGCCGGACCAGTGTTCGCCGCCGACTTCGTCGAGCCGCCCGTGGTCGAGCCGGCCCCGCCGCCGCCCGTCTACGAGCAGCCGGTCGAATATGGCGGCTGGTACATTCGCGGCGACATCGACTACCACTGGTCGAAGTTCCGCGGCGGCGACTACATCACCTACGGGCCGGATCCAGGCACCGGCCGCTTTGACAGCGGCAAGCTGGAGGGCGCCTTCTCGGCCGGCGCCGGCGTCGGTTATCAGATCAACCAGCATTTTCGCACCGACCTGACCGCGGACTGGATGAGCAAATCCGATTTCCGCGGCTCGACCAGCGGCATCTGCCTCGATGGAGATCCCTGCACTTCGACCGACACCTCGTCCTATACGGCGCTGCTGCTTCTCGCCAACGCCTATGTCGATATCGGCACCTGGCATGGCATCACGCCGTATGTCGGCGCCGGCATCGGCGGTGCCTGGGTCAAGTGGGATACGCTGCATAACGTCACTGAGGACGGTTCGTTTGAGCATAGCGGCGGCAAAGGCTGGCGTTTTGCCTATGCCGCCATGGCGGGCGCATCCTACTGCCTGACCGATCGTGTCAAGCTCGATGTCGGCTACCGCTACAGCCATATCGAAGGCGGTAAGATGTTCGACTTCGCCAGTGGCGTCGGTCCGGGCCATGACAAAGGCATCAATGTGCACGAAGTGCGCGGCGGCCTGCGCTACCAGTTCGGCAACTCGGGCTGCGCCCAGCCGGAGCCGATCGCCTACGAACCCGAACCGGTCTACACCAAGTAATCGCTTCGAGAGCAGGGTTGCGGACCGCCCGGCGAAAGCCGGGCGGTTTTCGTTTGAGTCAGGAAAGCGCATCAAAATCAAATCGCTAACGTGCTGTTATCCTTAACCGCCACTTAACCACTATGGTTAACAATGCTCTGAAACGGCGCTCGCGATCGCGAATGGCGCCACCTTCGGGAGCCAGGGATCATGACATTCAAATCGCGCATAGCGCTGGCGCTTGCAGCAATCGCCCTGATGCCGCTGTCTCAAGCGCTTGGCGCCGACTACGATCCGCCGATCTATGTCGACCAGGCGCCGGACTATGTGCCGGTCGAAGTCGGTTCGGGATGGTATCTGCGGGGCGATGTCGCTTATTTGCCGGAAAAGAGTTTCGAAGATGAGGACTTCGCCTTCACACCGGCGAGCTTCAGCGACAATGAGGATCCGATCTTTGCCAGCATCGGCTTCGGCTATCATTTCAACGACTATCTGCGGGCCGATCTCAATTTCGGCTATCTGCCCGGCAACAAGATCGGCGTCGGCTATGATGACGGAACGACCGTGGCAGCAGCGTCCCTGAAGAACTACGCCTTCTCGGGCATGCTCAATGGCTATGTCGATCTTGGCACATATGTCGGGATCACGCCCTATCTCGGCGCGGGTATCGGAATCGTCCAGAGCAATCGCAAGCTTTCGGCGAGCTATTTCACCGACAACAATGACCCTACCGACGATTTTGTTCTGCAGGACGACAAGACCCAGTATTCCTTTGCCTATACGCTTAATGCGGGCCTTGCCTATCAAGTGTCCAAGAATGTTTCCGTCGATCTGGGCTATCAGTATTTTTCCGCGCCCGACGCCGAATATGCGACTGCCGAGAGTCTAAATTCCTATCCGATCGACAAAGGGATCAGCAATCATCAGGTTAAGCTCGGGTTGCGCTACGACCTCTGGTAGGAGCTGCGCGGGCGACAATCAAGACGGCGGATCTTCGGGTCCGCCCTCGTTTTCGAGGCCCACGACATTCTCTTCACAGGTGATCAGTATCCTGCCAGCGACAAAAACTTTCCCCTTGACGCCTGACGCCTGAACGCATATCGCCATCCGTGGGCCACCCCTCCCCAACGAGGGGCCACTATCTGGAAGGATAGACCACGATGACGACGCGTACGAAGCCCGGACTCCGTCCGGCAAATCCCAATTTTTCCTCAGGTCCCTGTGCAAAACGTCCCGGCTGGTCGGTCGATGCGCTGACCAATGCCGCGCTCGGACGCTCGCACCGCGCCAAGATCGGCAAGACCAAGCTCGAACAGGCGATCGAGCTGACGCGAGAGGTCCTCCAGGTTCCGGCAGACTATCGCATCGGCATTGTGCCGGCGTCGGATACCGGCGCGGTCGAGATGGCGCTGTGGTCGCTGCTCGGCGAGCGCGGCGTCGACATGGTCGCCTGGGAGAGTTTCGGTTCCGGCTGGGTCACCGACGTGGTCAAGCAGCTGAAGCTTGCCGACGTTCGCAGGATCGAAGCCGGTTACGGCGCGCTGCCGGATCTGACAAAAATCGACTTTGACCGCGATGTGGTCTTCACCTGGAACGGCACGACATCAGGCGTGCGTGTGCCGAACGGCGAGTTCATTCCGGCCAGCCGCAAGGGCCTGACCATCTGCGACGCGACGTCGGCGGCCTTTGCGCAAAAGCTCGATTTCCAGAAGCTCGATGTCGTCACCTTCTCCTGGCAAAAGGTGCTGGGCGGCGAAGGTGCGCACGGCATGCTGATCCTCAGCCCGCGCGCCGTCGAGCGGCTGGAAAGCTACAAGCCCGCCTGGCCGCTGCCGAAAATCTTTCGCCTCACCTCGGGCGGCAAGCTCATCGAAGGCATCTTCAAGGGCGAGACCATCAACACGCCATCGATGCTGTGCGTCGAGGACTATCTCGACGCGCTGCGTTGGGCGAAGTCGATCGGAGGCCTCGACGCATTGATTGCCCGCGCCGACGCCAATGCCGCCGTTATCGACGGTTTCGTCGACAGATCCGCATGGCTCGGCCATCTGGCCACCGACCCGGCGACGCGGTCGAACACGTCCGTCTGTCTTTCCTTCACCGACCCGGATGTCGCCGCGCTTGATGCCGACGGACAAGCGGCGTTCGCCAAGGGGATCGTCTCGACGCTCGACAAGGAAGGCGTCGCCTACGATATCGGCGCCTATCGCGATGCGCCGCCCGGCCTGCGCATCTGGTGCGGCGCGACGGTCGAGACCTCCGACCTCGAAGCGCTGCTGCCGTGGCTCGACTGGGCCTTTGCCGCACAAAAGGCGTCGCTCAAGGCGGCTGCCTGAGTTTCCCGTGGCGGCCCTCGGGGCCGCCCATTCCCAAACGGATCAAATCTCATTTGAAGGAGGCCGCCATGGCGCCCCGCGTTCTCGTCTCAGACAAACTCTCCACCACCGCCGTTCAGATCTTTAGGGATCGCGGCATCGACGTCGACTACCTGCCCGACCTCGGCAAGGACAAGGAAAAGCTGCTCGAAGTGATCGGCCAGTATGACGGCCTCGCCATCCGTTCGGCGACCAAAGTCACCGAAAAGCTGATCAACGCGGCCACCAGGCTCAAGGTGGTCGGCCGCGCCGGCATTGGCGTCGACAATGTCGACATCCCGGCGGCGAGCCGCAAGGGCATCATCGTCATGAACACGCCGTTCGGCAATTCGATCACCACCGCCGAGCATGCCGTCGCCATGATCTTCGCGCTGGCCCGCCAGATACCGGAAGCCAATGCCTCGACCCATGCCGGCAAATGGGAAAAGAACCGCTTCATGGGCATCGAGATCACCGGCAAGACGCTGGGCATTATCGGCTGCGGCAATATCGGCTCGATCGTGGCCACACGCGGCGTCGGCCTGAAGATGCATGTCATCGCCTTCGACCCGTTCCTGTCGGACAGCCGCGCCGAGGAGCTCGGCGTCGAGAAGGTCGAACTGGACGAGCTGTTCACCCGCGCCGATTTCATCACTCTGCACACGCCATTGACCGACAAGACGCGCAACATCATCGACGCCGCGGCGATCGCCAAAATGAAGACCGGCGTGCGCATCATCAACTGCGCCCGTGGCGGGCTGATCGTCGAGGCCGACCTGATCGCGGCGTTGAAAAGCGGCAAGGTGGCGGGCGCTGGCATCGATGTGTTCGAGGTAGAGCCGGCGGAGAAAAGTGAGCTGTTCGGCATGGAGCACGTGGTGGCGACGCCGCATCTCGGTGCGTCGACGATGGAGGCGCAGGAGAATGTCGCCCTGCAGGTCGCCGAGCAGATGGCCGACTATCTGATCAAGGGCGCTGTTTCCAACGCCATCAACATGCCGTCGATCACCGCTGAAGAAGCGCCGCGCCTGAAGCCTTTCGTTAAGCTTGCCGAAGTGCTCGGCGCCTTTGTCGGCCAGGTCACCGAGGATCCGATCAAGGAGGTCGAGATACTGTTCGACGGCTCGACCGCGACGATGAACACGCGCGCGCTGATCAGCGCCACTCTTGCCGGGCTGATCCGGCCGCAGGTCTCCGACGTTAACATGGTGTCGGCGCCGATCATGGTGAAGGAGCGCGGCATCATCGTCGCCGAGGTCAAGCGCGACAAATCCGGCGTGTTCGACGGCTACATCAAGCTGACGGTCAAGACCGAGCATAGGACGCGTTCGATCGCCGGCACCTGCTTCTCGGACGGCAAGCCGCGCTTCATCCAGATCAAGGGCATCAACCTCGACGCCGAGGTCGGCCAGCACATGCTCTACACGACGAATGCCGATGCGCCCGGCATCATCGGCCTGCTCGGCACGGTCTGCGGCGAGAACGGCGTCAACATCGCCAACTTCCAGCTCGGCCGCAACCGGCCTGGCGGCGATGCCATTGCACTGCTTTATCTCGATGCGCCGTTCCCGGAAAACGTGCTGGAACAGGTGCGGGCGCACAAGTCGATCGACTCCGCCAAGCGGCTGCATTTCGATGTGGGCGCCTGAATAATGCCCGCGCGCCCCGCGTGCTCTACAAGCACGCGGGGCGCTTCGACAATGTGGCTGACAGGCTCTGGATTGCACCGTCCCCATGCGGCGTCGAATATTTGCCGGCTAAATCGCCATCTTCCTTCCGCTGTATTCGGCAAGGCTGATACCGCCAAGCACCAGCACCAGGGCCAGTCCCTGATAGAGCTGGAATGTCTCACCGACGATCAACACCGACAGGAGCGTGCCGAAGATCGGCACCAGGTTGATGAACAGGCCAGCCCGGTTGGCGCCGATCAGTTCGTTGCCCCTGATGTAAAAGATCTGCGAGACGACTGAGGCACCGATCGCGGTGTAGAACGCTATCGCCCAGCCGCGCGCATCGGGCACGATGACCTTGCCGGCGGCCACTTCCCACAGGAAGAAAGGCAGCGAGGTGACAAGTGCGGCAATCGACAGCGCCAGCATCAGGCTTTGCCAGCGTATAGCCGGCTTCAGCCGCAGCCCGACCGAGTAGAAGCTGTAGCAAAGCACCGCGATCAGCATTATGGCGTCGCCGAAGTTGAGATCCAGCTTGAGAAGCTGGCGCAGATCGCCATGGCTGGCTGTCAGGGCGACACCGACAATCGTCAGCACGACGCCGGCGATCTGCACCCGGTTCACACGCAGGCGAAACAGCACGAAATTGGCGAGGATGATCACGATCGGTATCGCCGCCTGCTCGATCGAGACGTTGATCGCCGTCGTGTAGTTGAGCGCCGTGTAGAAGATCGCGTTGAAGAAGGTGAAGCCGCAAGCGCCGAGCCCGCCAAGCAGCAACCAATGCTTGCGCACCACCGGCCAGTCCTCGCGCAGCGTTCGCCAGCCGAGCGGCAGCATGATCAGAACGGCCAGAACCCAGCGCAGGAAGACCAGCGTCATCGGCGAGATGTGGTCGACCGCCAGCTTGCCGGCCACGGAGTTGCCGCCCCACAGCAAGGTGGTGAACAGCAGGAACAGATAGGCGGTTCGATGCATAGCTAAAATTTCCGGCCGGGAGGGCAGGCGAAGGGTCTTTTGCCGACCTATTGTGGTGGTTCGCCCAAGTAAATGATGTCAAAGGCGAAAATTGTTGTGCCTGAGGGCGCTTTCGGCGGTAAAGAATGGTCGCGCTCGCCCGGTCTTGACGTTATAGAGCGACGTGCGTCCACTGGACGGACAAAGTACGCGTCTCAAGGCTTGAATGTTCGCATCGTGCTTTCCGAAAATCGATTCCGATTTTCGGGCCTATGCGATAGAAGCCTGTCGTTTCGAACTATTTCAAGCCGCTCCGAGCGGCGCCTCAAGGGAAAAGAAACATGGCCAATGTGGTGGTCGTCGGCTCGCAATGGGGCGACGAGGGCAAAGGCAAGATCGTGGACTGGCTGTCGGAACGCGCCGACGTCGTCGTACGCTTCCAGGGCGGCCACAATGCCGGCCATACGCTGGTCGTCGACGGCAAGGTCTACAAGCTGTCGCTGCTGCCGTCCGGGGTGGTGCGGCAAGGCAAGCTGTCCATCATCGGCAATGGCGTCGTCTTCGATCCGCACGCCTTCGTCGCGGAAGTGGCGAAATTGAAGGCGCAAGGCGTCGAGGTGACGCCGGAGCGCCTGAAAATAGCCGAAAACACCGCGCTTATCCTGTCCTTGCACCGGGAGCTGGACGGATTCCGCGAAGACGCCGCCACCAATTCCGGGACGAAGATCGGCACGACCCGTCGTGGCATCGGCCCCGCCTACGAGGATAAGGTGGGCCGGCGCGCGGTCAGGGTAATGGATTTGGCGGATTTGGAAACGCTGCCCTTGAAGGTCGACAGGCTGCTGACGCACCACAATGCGCTGCGCCGTGGGCTCGGCCACGCCGAAGTCACGCATGACGCAATCATGAGTGAGCTGATTTCGGTCGCCGACGAGATCCTGCCCTATATGGACCGTGTCTGGAAGATTCTCGACGACAAGCGCCGCGCCGGCGAACGCATCCTGTTCGAGGGCGCGCAAGGCACGCTGCTCGACATCGACCACGGCACTTATCCGTTCGTCACCTCGTCCAACACGGTAGCTGGTCAAGCCGCCGCCGGATCCGGCGTCGGCCCGGGTGCCATCGGCTATGTACTCGGCATCACCAAGGCCTATACGACGCGTGTCGGCGAAGGTCCGTTTCCGACCGAACAGAAGAACGAGATCGGCGAGTTCCTGGGCACGCGTGGCCATGAGTTCGGCGTCGTCACCGGCCGCAAGCGCCGCTGCGGCTGGTTCGATGCCGTGCTGGTTCGTCAGGCCGTGGCCGTCAACGGCATCAAGGGCATTGCGCTGACCAAGCTCGACGTGCTCGACGGGCTGGACGAGATTAAGGTCTGCACCGGCTACCGTCTCGATGGCGAGGCGATCGATTATCTACCGGCCAGCCAGGGTGCGCAGGGGCGCGTCGAACCAGTCTACGAGACGCTGGAGGGCTGGAAAGGCACCACCGCCGGCGCCAGAAGCTGGAACGATCTGCCGGCCCAGGCAGTCAAATATGTTCGTCACATCGAGGAGCTGATCGGCGCGCCGGTCGCACTCCTTTCCACCAGCCCTGAACGGGACGACACAATACTTGTGACCGATCCGTTTCAAGACTAGATTCTCAGCCGTTCCGGGCATCGCGGCCGATTTGCGGGGGCCGGCCCAGAAACGAAATGCAGGTCAACTGAAGCATGGCAGATTTTGTTGGTGCTCTGAAAAAGACGCTCGATAAACTCGACAACCCGACGCCGGAGATACGCGCGAGGGTCTATGACAAGGCCCGTTCGACGATCGCGGACAAGCTGGCCAAGAACATACCGCCGCTGGCGCCTTCGGTTGTTGCCCAGCATAAGCGCACCCTGGAGGACGCCATCGCCAGCGTCGAGCGGGAGTACGCCAAGCCTGCGCCGGCATCCGATCCGCTGTCGGAGCTGGAGGATATCTTCTCCTCCATCGACCGCAACAAGAACCAACCCAGCCATGTCCGGCAGCCGGCAAAGGCCGAGCCGGCATGGCAACCGGCAAAGACCGAGCCGACATGGCAGCCGGCGCCTGCCGCCAAAGCCGCGCCGAATTGGCAAAAACCGCCATCCGTTGCTTCTCCGCCAGAGCGCACCGATGCGGTGCCTTCGGACGCGGATTTTCCGGCGGCGGACGAGAAGAGCGATACGTTTCGAGACGATGTCTTTCCCAACGACGAGGAGCCGGCGCCGGACACCTTTCAGCGTCTGCGTCCTGCCGAGCGCAAGCGCAGCTATGGCGGGCTGATCGCCGCTGTCGTCGCTTTGCTCGTCGTCGCCGGCGGCGGCTACGGCGTGTGGCTGAACAAGGACGCGTTCAGCAACATGATGGGTCTCAACAGCACGACTGTTGCAACCATAGAACCGTTGGTGAAGCCGACCCCGGCCGAGCCGGCTAACGAGGCAGCGGCAAGGCCCCCGGCCGCAGCGGCTCCAACGGATGCCGAGGGCACAAAGTTCACCCAGCGGCTGACACCGGAGGGCGGTGAGGTCGATCCCGGCCCCGCTTCAGGACAAAGCGGTATCGGAGAGGGCGAATCCGTCGCAGCACTGACCACACCGCCGCCGGCCGCACCTGCGCCTACAGCGCCGGCCGGCGATACGCCAGCCACGAGTGCGCCCGCCACGCCGGGCGCTGCCCCCACAACACCGCCTGCCGATGAAGCAACGCCGGCGCCGGCGGCGCCGACCGATAGCGCAGCCGCCCCGGCAGCGCCGGCCCCGGGTGCTGCGCCGGCCGCGCCGACAGCCGCGCCTGCGGAAACCGCGCTGGCGGTCGGCCAAAAGGCAATCTTCTACGAGGAGCGTACCAGCACCGCCCAAGGCTCGGCCGAGCCCGGCAGCATCGTCTGGTCGCTGGTGCAGGAATCGCCCGGCGGCAATCTGCCGCCCGAGCCGGCAATCCGCGCCGAAGCGAGCATTCCGGGCAAGGACGTGCAGCTGCGCATGACCATCCGCCGCAACACCGACCAGACGCTGCCGGCCAGCCACATTATCGAGATGATCTTCCTGACGCCCGATGGTTTCGACGGCGGCGGCGTCGACAATATCCTGCGCGTCGCCATGAAGGGCTCTGAACAGGATGCCGGGAGCCCGCTGATCGGCATCCCGGCCAAGATCGCCGACGGCTTCTTCCTGGTCGCTCTCAACGACACCAAGGCGGACGAAGACGCCAATCTGACCTTGCTCCGGGGGCAGAACTGGATCGACGTGCCGGTCGTCTACAAGACCGGACGGCGGGCGCTGCTCACCATGGAAAAGGGCATTCCCGGCGAGAAGGTGTTCGACGAGGCGCTGAAGGCCTGGCAAACAAAGACGGCGGGCTGAGGCCGGCTCACCAGCCTCAACGCTCCCTTTGGCTCAAAAACCTTGGAACAGCATGTCGAGTGCGGCCACGATGTCGTCGTGACGACTGGAAAGATTTCCTTCGGCAGCAGGCAATTCAGAAGCCCATCAAGGCTGATATGAATTGAGTGACCATGACATGGTCACTGCCGTTGATCGTGAAGGTCGGGTTTAGCCGGCGGCCCGGCACCGGGGCCTGTGGGCGGCATCAACGGGATGACAACCCTTGTGTTTAGACTTTTAAGAAGATCAGCCTGAACGTCGAGCAGATACCCGTCGCCTTCAGCTCTCCGGTAGAAATCGTAACGCGCCATCAAAACGGCCGGTACTTGGCCAGTGGCAGTCCGTTGCGCCTGACATAGTCGTTAGAGCTCTCGATCGTCTCCCTGTTTTCCTGCCACCGGCGCGTTTTTTCGGCTGAAATCGCCTTGGCGATACCCTCCTCGGCGGCGCGAGATATGTTAATACCGAGCGCCTTGGCGTCTTCGATCAATCTGGAATCGATGGAGGTATTGACCGATTTTCGTTGGCCTTTTGGAGTCGATTGAAACATGGAGCAGCTCCCGTTCATGCGCATAAGATAGGCGCACAAGAACACGCATGAAATCCCTACCCCTCCATCTCCTCGCGCAGCATCTCCAGCTCCAGCCATTCCTCCTCGAGCGCTGCCAGCGTGGCGCGCTCCTTACCGAGCGCGGCGATGGTCTTCTGGAATGAGGCCGGGTCGCGCTCATAATAGGCCGGGTCGGCGATGTTGTTCTCCAGCCGTGAGATCGAGGCGTTCACCGCCTCGATCTTCTTCGGCAGTGATTCCAGCGCGAATTTCTGCTTGAACGACAGTTTCTTTGCTGGACCCTTCGGCGCAGCTGCTTCGGTCGTGCCTGCCGCCGCCACTTCGCTGGTCTCCGCCTTTGGCGGCCGTGCCTTGCGGTTGTCCAGCCTGGTGCCGCCGCGCTGCGCCAGCATGTCGGAATAGCCGCCGGCATATTCGATCCAGCGGCCGCCGCCGTTCGGCGCGATCAGGCTGGTCACCGTGCGATCGAGGAAATCGCGGTCGTGGCTGACCAGGATGACGGTACCGGCAAAACCGGCGACCAGCTCCTGAAGCAGTTCCAATGTCTCCATGTCGAGATCGTTGGTCGGCTCGTCGAGCACCAGCAGGTTTGCCGGCCGCGCCAGCACACGGGCGAGCAGCAGCCGCGCCCGCTCGCCGCCCGAAAGCTCGCGGACCGGCGTGCGCGCCTGTTCCGGCTTGAACAGGAAATCCTTCATATAGGAGACGACGTGGCGCTGCTCGCCATTAATGACAAGGTTCTCGCCGCGCCCGTCGGTGAGGTATTGCGCCAGCGTTTCGGCCGGGTCGACCGCCTCGCGCTTCTGGTCGAGCGTGGCGATCTCCAGATTGGTGCCGAGCCGCACCGAGCCTGAGTCCGGCTTCAATTCGCCGGTCAGCATCTTCAGCAGCGTCGTCTTGCCGGCACCGTTCGGGCCGACGAGGCCGACACGATCGCCGCGCTGGATGCGGGTCGAGAAGCCCTTGACCACGGTAAGATCGCCAAAGCTCTTCTCGATGTTCTTGGCCTCGATCACCAGCTTGCCGGATTCGGCGGCGTCGCTGGCCACCATGGTCGCCGCACCCTCGGCGCCGCGATGGCCACGAAAACGCTGGCGCAGGGTCTGCAGTTCGCCGAGCCGGCGCATGTTGCGCTTGCGCCTTGCCGTCACGCCGTAGCGCAACCAGTGCTCCTCGCGCACGATCTGGCGGCCAAGCTTGTGCTGCTCGCGCTCTTCTTCTTCCAGCACGTTGTCACGCCATTCCTCGAAATGGCCAAAGCCCTTGTCGAGCCTGCGGGTCTGGCCGCGATCGAGCCAGACAGTGGCGCGTGACACGCGCTCGAGGAAACGGCGGTCGTGCGAGATGACGATCAGCGCCGAAGAGGTGCGGCCAAGCTCCTCCTCCAGCCACTCGATGACCGACAGGTCGAGATGGTTGGTCGGCTCATCAAGGAGGAGAATGTCGGGCTCCGGCGCCATGACGCGGGCAAGGGCAGCACGGCGCGCCTCGCCGCCGGAGAGATCGTTCGGCGGTTCCTCGCCGGACAGGCCGAGATGCTCTATCAGATAGGTGGCGCGGTAGGGATCGTCGGCGGGTCCGAGCCCCGCCTCGACGTAGGCGCGGACGCTGGCGAAACCATCCATGTCGGGCATTTGCGGCAGGTAGCGCACTGTCGCCGAAGGCTGGCGGAACACCTCGCCGTCCTGCGGCTCGATCAATCCCGCAGCGATCTTGAGCAACGTCGACTTGCCCGAGCCGTTGCGGCCGACCAAAGCGATCTTGTCGCCTGCCGACGCCGTCAGTTCCGCTCCGTCGAGCAGCGGCGTGCCACCGAAAGTCAGTTTTATCCCGTCGAGATTGAGAAGTGGCGGCGCCATGTCAGCTTTCGGTAAGCGGGAGTGGGTGGGCGAGCAACAGCGCGCGGCCGCTGCCCAACGCGATTTCGAGCCGGCCCTTGACCTCATTGGAAATGGTCAGCGACGAGCCGAACGCCATCTCGATATGGTTAAGCGGCCATTTGGCGCCGGTCACGGTCAGGCCGGAAAGGTCGGAAAAGCCGAGAATCGAAAACAGCGTGCTATCGGCGTAGTCGAAGCCGACCTTTCCGCGAAGCAAGGGAATGCCTTCCTGTGCGCCGCTGGTCAAAAGCACCTCCGTCCCTGCCTCGGCCAGTCGGACGCTGAGCGCCAGGTGCAAGAAGGCGTGGTCGGCCCGCTTGCCACCGAACGCGCCGGCAAGCACGAGGCTGGTCGCGCCGCGTTCGAGCGCGGCGGCGATAGCCAGTTCGCCGTCGGTCTTGTCCTTTTCTGCCGGAAACACCTGGCGGGGCACGGCGGCCAGCTCGTCCGGCAGATCCGCCGGCACCGAATCGAAGTCGCCGACCCAGAGTTCCGGCGTCAGGCTCAGCGTCCGGGCATGGCTCATGCCGGCGTCGGCGGCGATGACACGCGTGCCAGCGACCTGGCGGTCGAGCAGCGGCGTGCGGATAAGATCGCCGCCAAGCAGGATGGTGAATTTGCTCATATGCGTGGCCCTTACCAGCCCTGCTTGCGAAACGGAAGGCCGCGTTCCGGATGCCCGGCAAACTTCCGCTTGCGCCACACCTGGGCCGGGCCTATGTGTCGAAACGCTCTAACGGGGTGCTGGACGCGATCTTCGCGGACCAGCTGAGAGGCAACCATGCCAACCCGCTGAACCTGATCCGGTTTGTACCGGCGGAGGGATTAGACGTTTCGGACAGCCCGACGCCTCAATTCCTTTCAACGTGAACGAAGGAGGCGCCGATGCGCACGTTTTTATACACTCTTGTTTCGGCAATGCTGCTTGCGGCGGCCGTTCTCGCCGGCATCGGGCCGGCATCCGCGCAGGAAAAACTCACCGTCTATACCTATGAGAGCTTCACCGCCGACTGGGGTCCAGGCCCGGCGGTGAAGAAGGCCTTCGAGGCCGAATGCGGCTGTACTCTCGAATTCGTCGCGGTCGCCGACGGCGTCGCCCTGCTCAACCGCGTCAAGCTGGAAGGCGCCGCAACCAAGGCCGACATCGTGCTTGGCCTGGACACCAATCTGACGGCCGAAGCCAAGGCCACCGGCCTGTTTTCGCCGCATGGCGTCGTCATCGACGTCAATGTGCCGGGTGGCTGGAGCGACAATATTTTCGTGCCGTTCGACTATGGCTATTTCGCCGTCGTCTACGACACCGAAAAGCTAAAGACCCCGCCGAAGAGCCTGAAGGAATTGGTCGAGGGCAATGCCGATGAGAAGATCGTTATCCAGGATCCGCGCACCTCGACGCCCGGTCTCGGCCTGCTGTTGTGGGTGAGGTCGGTCTATGGCGACAAGGCGCCGGAAGCCTGGGCCAAGCTTAAGGCAAAGGTGCTCACCGTGACGCCGGGCTGGAGCGAGGCCTATGGCCTGTTCACCAAGGGTGAGGCGCCGATGGTGCTGTCCTATACCACGTCGCCGGCCTATCACATGGTCGCCGAAAACACCGAACGCTATCAGGCGGCGTCCTTCGAGGAGGGCGAGTATCTGCAGATCGAGGTTGCCGGCATAACCACCACGGGTGCGAAGAACCCGTTGGCGAAACAGTTCTTGACTTTTATGACCGGGCCGAAATTTCAGGATGTCATCCCCGAGACCAACTGGATGTTTCCTGCCGGCAAAACTGACAAGCCGCTCAATCCGGCCTTCGACAAGCTCGTCAAGCCGACCAAGACTTTGCTGTTCAGCCCCGAAGAGGTCGCCGCCAACCGCAAGGCCTGGGTCGACGAGTGGCTGTCGGTGATGAGCAAGTAGCTGTGATTGAAAGATGATCACTCTACGGCGCCCCCCTCTGTCCTGCCGGACATCTCCCCCTCAAGGGGGGAGATCGGATGTCACTTCCGCTTTCGCCAATCGCAACAGTCGAAAGATTGAGGCGAGGGTAAAGCTGCCAATCTCCCCCCTTGAGGGGGAGATGTCCGGCAGGACAGAGGGGGGTGGGCGGGAACTCGGCCTCAGCCATATTTTCTGCTTCGACGATCGTTGAACCAGGCAGGGCGGGATGCATATCGGATATCCTGCCGATCCCCGCGTCACCGCCGGCACCATCGCGCTTGCCGCTGTTGCGCTGCTGATCGGCGCTGCGTTCGCCGGGCTCATCCTTGAAGCTACACGCAACCCGACCGGCGCCGCGTCGACTTTCGATTCCTACCTCTTCCGTGTCGCCCGTTTCACGCTGTGGCAGGCTTTGCTGTCGACACTGCTTTCCGTCGTGCCGGCGCTGTTCGTTGCGCGGGCGCTGTCGCGGCATCCGCGCTTCTTTGGTCGTGCCTTGATCCTGCAGCTTTTCGCCGTGCCGCTTGCGCTGCCGGCCATCGTCGCCGCACTCGGCATTCTGGCTCTCTATGGCCGTGCCGGCTATTTCGCCGGCGTGCTCACCGCGATTGGCGGTCAGGGCTGGCCGGGCATATACGGCCTGTCCGGCATCCTCGTAGCCCATGTCTTCTTCAATCTGCCGCTGGCGACGCGGCTGTTCCTCGAGGCGCTGGCGACGGTGCCGGCCGACCAGTGGCGGCTGGCGAGCCAGCTCGGCATGGGCGCCAGGCCCGCATTCCGGTTGATCGAATGGCCGACGCTGCGTGCGGCACTGCCAGGCGTCGCCGGGCTTGTCTTCATGCTCTGCATCACATCCTTTACCATCGTGCTCACGCTGGGCGGCGGGCCGGGCGCGACGACACTGGAGGTCGCCATCTATCAGGCGCTGCGTTTCGATTTCGATCCTGCCCGCGCGGTGACGCTGACACTGCTGCAGATCGCGCTGACCTTCATCGTGGTGCTTGCATTGATGCGGCTTGGCGCCAACACCGTGGGCGACGCCAACCTGCCGGTGGCACCGCGCCGGTATCTTTCGGCTGGTACGGCCGAGACCGTGCTGAACGCAGCATTGATCGTTCTGGCATTGCTGTTCGTCGCCGGGCCGATGGCGGCCACGGTGACGTCAGGCCTTGGCGCCGATCTCGGCCGGCTGGCGGCCGAGCGCGCGGTGCGGCAGGCAACGCTGACCAGCGCCGTGCTCGCCTTGCTGGCGGCGCTGCTTTCAGTGGCGCTGTCGCTGTCGCTCGTCATGGCACGACGGGCGCTGGCCTTGAGGCGTCGCGTCGACGCCAAGACGTTGCTCGAATACGCCACCGATACCGGCGCCGGCTTCGTCCTCGTTGTGCCGCCCATCGTAATCGGCGCCGGCTGGTTCCTTCTCCTGCGTATTTTCAGCGATGTCTTTGCCATCGCCCCTGTCATGGTCGTCGCCGTCAACGCGGTGATGGCGATGCCGTTTGCCATCCGCGCCATTCGCCCCGGCTATGATGCGGCGAGCGAACGCCACGAACGGCTCTGTTTACTGCTTGGCATTTCGGGCTGGGACCGGTTCCGGCTGGTCGACTGGCCGTCGCTGCGGCGGCCTCTCGCCACCGGTTTCGCGTTCGCGATGGCTTTGTCGCTCGGCGATCTCGGCGTCATTGCCCTGTTCGGCAGCGACTCCCTGCAGACGCTGCCTTATCTCTTGCTGTCGCGCATGGGCAGCTACCGCACTATGGACGCGGCAGGCCTGGCATTGCTGCTCGGCCTGGTCTGTCTGGCGCTTGTCCTGGCCGCGGACTGGCTGGGACGGGGAGAAAAATCATGACGCTCAACAGCGAAAGCGGTACGGCTGTGCGGCTGGAAAAGGTCTCGTTCAGCTATGGCGAAGCGCCGTTTTTGTTCGATGTCGAGTTCGCCGCCTCGAAGATCACCGCCATCATGGGGCCGAGCGGTTCGGGAAAATCGACACTGCTCAATCTGGTGGCCGGCTTCGAGACGCCGCGATCGGGCCGCGTGCTGATCGGCGGCGCCGATTTCGGCGCCAAACCGCCTTCGGCGCGGCCGGTGTCGATGGTGTTCCAGGAAAACAATCTCTTTGCCCATCTTTCGGTCGAACGAAATGTCGGCCTTGGCCGCTCGCCGTCGCTCAGGCTGACCGAGGCCGACCACGCTGCGGTCGCCGCGGCGCTCAAGCGCGTCGGCCTTGCCGGCAAGCAACAGCGCCTGCCGCGCGAACTCTCCGGTGGCGAGCGGCAACGCGTCGCGCTCGCCCGCGTCCTGGTGCGCGACCGGCCGGTGCTCTTGCTCGACGAACCGTTCGCCTCGCTCGGACCGGCCTTGCGCGACGACATGCTCGATCTGGTAGCCGACGTTCATGCAGAGCGGCGCATGACGGTGCTGTTCGTCACGCATCAGCCGGAGGACGCCCACCGTATCGGCCAGGACATGGTGTTCCTGGACAATGCCACGGTTGCCGCAACCGGGACTGTCGCCGATTTTTTTACCAAAGCTGGACCGGAAGCCTTCCGGCACTATATCGGTGCAGGTCCGTTTGGCGCGGGATCACGAGATGTTGCCCGGAAGCGGACATAATTTACGGCCAAACCGGCTTCAGGCGATGTGGTGCTTGCTTGCCATGGTCAAAGTAGTGTGGCTAGGTCCTCCGATACTGGTCCGGCATAGGTTGTGATTTGCCACTTCGGTGTCATGCGTGCTCGTGGGCGCGAAGGACGCTGTGGCAGTTTGATTGTGCGTATGATCCTTTCTGAAAATCGATGCCCGATTTTCGGGGCCATGTGCTGAGACCTGAAAGGAAGCTGTTCTGCCGACCGGCACCGACAGAGTGAGAAGGAAACCGCTGGCGCGCTTCCTCGCGCTGGCCGGCTTTGCCATGGCGCTGGCAAGCTGCCAGATGTTCACGCCTCCGGACGTTCAGGAATCCGGCTTCCAGCCTTCCAACAAACCGATCACGGTCGACAATGTCGCCGCCAACAGCAAGCTCGCCGAAATGGCGAAGGCGCAGCACCCGCGCATCCTCGCCACCTATGGCGGCGAGTATTCCGATCCCAAGCTCGAACGCATGGTCGCCAAGGTCGTCGGCAGCCTGACCGTGGTGTCCGCCAACCCGACCCAGACCTACCGCATCACCATCCTCAATTCGCCCAACGTCAATGCTTTCGCGCTGCCGGGCGGCTATCTCTACATCACGCGCGGCCTGTTGGCGCTGGCCAACGATTCGGCCGAGCTCGCCGCGGTCATCGCGCATGAGATGGGCCACGTCACTGCAAACCACGGCTTGCAGCGCCAGCAGCTCGAGGCTGAGGAGGGGTTTGCAACCAAGGTCGTCTCGGATGTGCTCGGCGACAGCCCGACCGCCAAGGCGGCACTGATCCGCGGCAAGCTGCGGCTTGCCCAGTTCTCGCGCAATCAGGAGCTTGAGGCCGACGGCATCGGCATCAAGTCGATCGGCGAGGCGGGCTTCGATCCCTTTGCCGCCGGCCGCTTCCTGCAGTCCATGTCGGCCTACACCGATTTCCGCTCTATCAGCGGCGCCACCGACGCCAGCCTCGACTTCCTGGCGACGCATCCCAACACGCCGCAACGCATCGATCTGGCGCAGCGTCATGCCCGCCAGTTCGGTGCGCCCGGCGTCGGCACGCGCGACCGCGACGCCTTCCTCGCCGGCATAGACGGCCTGCTCTACGGCGACACACCGGAGGAAGGCTATGTGCGTGGCGAAACCTTCCTGCATCCAGGGCTCGGCGTGTCGTTCTCGGTGCCCGACGGCTTCATCATCGACAACTCGGCCGCGGCGGTGACGGCAACCGGGCCAGGCGACATAGCGATCCGCTTCGACGGCGTTTCGATCGACAAGAGCCGCTCGCTGACCGACTACATCCGCAGTGGCTGGGTGGCCGGTCTCGACGAAAGCAGCGTGCGCCAGGAAACGATCAATGGCAACGAGGCGGCGACGGCGCATGCCAGCGCCGAGGGCTGGCAGTTCGACATCGCGGTGATCCGCGCCGGCGGTCAGGTCTACCGGCTGTTGACCGCGGCACCTTCCGCCAGCACCTCGCTGGATGCCGTGGCGCGCTCGGTCAGCGGCTCCTTCCGTATCTTGAGCGCAACCGAGAAAGCGGCGCTGAAGCCGCTGCATATCCGCGTTGTCACGGTGCGGCCCGGACAGACCATGGGGTCGCTCGCCGCGCAGATGGTCGGCGTCGATCGCAAGCTGGACCTGTTCAGGGTGCTCAACGCGATGTCGCCCGGTGCAGCAGTGTCCGCCGGCGACAAGGTCAAGATCATCACCGACAAATAAGATTCAGGCGGCTGTCGCCAGAAACTCGGGGTTTTGCTTCACCAGCGCTATCTTGAGCTTTTCCATGGCGCGTGCCTCGATCTGGCGGACGCGCTCCTTGGAGATGCCGAGCGCCTCGCCGAGGGCTTCGAGCGTCGCGCCCTCGTCGCTCAGCCGGCGCTCCTCGATGATCCTGAGCTCGCGGGCATTGAGCGCGCCGAGCGCCGTTTTCAGCCAGACAGAGCGGCGTTCGACATCGATCGTGTCGCCTACGACCTCGTCCGGCAAAGGATCGTCAGAAACCAGGAAATCCATTCGCTCGGTGGCGCCCGCATCGTCGGCGAGCGGCTGGTTGAGCGAGCTATCCGGTGCCGAAAGGCGGGAGTCCATCATCGCCACGTCGGCCTCCGAGACGCCGAGCGCCACCGACACCTCGCGGTAGAGCGAGGTATTCGAGATTGGCTCGGCGCCGTTCGCCAAGCGGGCGCGCAGGCGCCGCAAATTGAAGAACAGCGCCTTTTGCGCCGAACTGGTGCCGCCACGCACGATCGACCAGTTGCGCAGGATATAGTCCTGCATCGAGGCGCGGATCCACCACGTCGCATAGGTCGAAAACCGCACCTCGCGCTCCGGTTCGAAACGGGCCGCTGCCTCCAGCAGGCCGACATGGCCTTCCTGGACCAGATCGCCGAGCGGCAGACCGTAGTGGCGGAATTTCGAGGCCATGGAAATGACCAGCCGCATATGCGCCATGGCGATTTGGTGCAGCGCCTGCTGGTCGTTGTCTTGCTTCCAGCGCAGCGCGAGAAGATGCTCCTCGTCGCGCTCGAGATAGGGGGCTTTCATCGCCGCGCGGACCATGGTTCGCCCTGCCATATCTTCCATCATGCCACGCTCCCTGTTCCGGGTGTTGCGGTGCGATCGCTCGACCCTGAGCTGGCATCGTGGTTGAATTGGCGACGCCGCGCCCTACAACAGCCAAGAACGTGCCACGCGGGTGAATGGTTCCGCCGCTGATGTCGCGTGGATTGCACTGGCGAAAGCTCGTTGCGGCGGTCGCTACGCGGTCGGTTGGCGTGACTCGATGTCGTTTTGAGAATTGGATTTCAAAAGCGTCTTATTTTTGAAATCCGGTTCCTTATTTCGCCAGCCTGCATCTGTCAGTTTCCGGCGCTCAACAAATACGCCGGACGTCGGCCAAGGACGGGATCACAGAAAAATGAAATGGCTCAAATCGCTTATCGTCGCCGGAACACTGCAGGTTTTGGCCGTCACATCAGGCCATGCCGGCGCAAATCTCGATCAGATCAAGCAGGTCGGCGTCCTTAAGGTCGGCACCGAAGGCACCTATGCCCCCTTCACCTATCATGATGCCTCGGGTGCATTGGTCGGCTTCGACGTCGAGATAGCCCAGGCGATTGCCGAGCGCCTCGGCGTCAAGGCCGAATTCCTCGAAGGCAAATGGGACGGGCTGATCGCCGGCCTCGACGCCAAGCGTTATGACGCCGTCATCAATCAGGTCGGCATCACCGAGGCGCGCAAGGCCAAGTATGATTTCTCCGATCCCTACATCGCTTCCAAGGCGGTGCTGATCGTGCGCGGCGACAATACCGATATCAAGAGCTTTGCCGACCTCAAGGGCAAGAAGGCGGCGCAGTCGCTGACTTCGAATTTCGGCAAACTCGCCGAAACGAACGGCGCCGAGCTCGTCGGCACCGATGGTTTCGACCAATCGATCCAGCTGCTTCTTACCGGCCGCGCCGACGCCACCATCAACGACAGCCTGTCCTTCCTCGATTTCAAGAAGCAAAAGCCCGACGCCAATGTGAAGATCGCCGCGCAGGAAGAAAACGCCGACTATTCCGGCGTCATCGTGCGCAAGGGCGATCCGGAACTGGTCGCCGCCATCAATCAGGCACTGGCCGACATCAAGGCCGACGGCACCTACCAGAAGATCGCCGACACCTATTTCGGCCAGGACGTTTCGAAGTAAGCGCATCGCACGGAGCGGGCCGGTTGCCGGCCCGCATGGCAAGCATCGCGGCGAGCCGTCTTTGACGGCCGCCGCTTTTCGCGTGATATGACGATCGTATGGTCGCGCCTCGATGCTGCCGGGCCGGTTTTTGGGCGGCAATCTCGCAAGGAGGGTTTTCGTGCCGCACTGGCTGCAATTGATGCTGGACTCATTGCCGACGCTGATATGGGCCGCGCTGATCTTCACCGTGCCGCTAACGCTCCTGTCGTTCGCATTCGGTCTCTTCGTAGGGCTGGTTGTGGCGCTTGTCCGGCTGTTCGGCCCGAAGCCGCTGGTCGCCGTGGTCCGCTTCTACGTCTGGATCTTCCGTGGCACGCCACTTCTGGTGCAGCTCTTCCTGATCTTCTACGGCCTGCCCTCGGTCGGCATCCTGCTCGACGCTTTTTCAGCCGCGTTGATCGGCTTCACGCTCAACATCGGCGCCTATACGTCGGAAATCATCCGCGCCGTCATAGGCTCAGTGCCCAAGGGGCAGTGGGAGGCGGCCTACTCGATCGGCATGACCTGGAGCCAGGCGATGCGGCGCACCATACTGCCGCAGGCCGGCCGCGTCGCGGTGCCGCCGCTGTCCAACACCTTCATCTCGCTGGTCAAGGATACATCGCTGGCCGCCGCCATCACCGTGCCGGAAATGTTCCAGGCGGCGCAGCGGATCGTCGCCACCACCTATGAGCCGCTGATCCTCTATATCGAGGCGGCGGCCCTGTATCTGGCGCTGAGCTCGGTGCTGTCGGCATTGCAGACGCGCTTGGAAAAGCGGCTTAACCGCTATGGCGGCTTCCTGGAGGCGCGTTCATGATCGGCCTCACCGACATCGAGAAGCGCTTCGGCGACAACCTCGTGCTGAAGGGCGTGACCGTCACCATCGAGGAAGGCAGCGTCACAGCCCTTGTCGGTCCCTCGGGCGGCGGGAAAAGCACGCTTTTGCGCTGCATCAACCTGCTTGAGATCCCGACTTCGGGCACGGTGCGCATCGGCGACGACGCGCTCGAATTCCACCCTGGCGGCAAGGTTTCCGCAACGGCCATCCGGCGCCTGCGGCTGCAGACGGGCATGGTGTTCCAGAATTTCCAGCTGTTCCCGCACCGCACCGCGATCGAGAATGTCATGGAGGGGCTGGTGACGGTGCTGAAATGGCCG
Source organism: Mesorhizobium sp. f-mel (assembly GCF_053850215.1). Classification (NCBI taxonomy): domain Bacteria; kingdom Pseudomonadati; phylum Pseudomonadota; class Alphaproteobacteria; order Hyphomicrobiales; family Phyllobacteriaceae; genus Mesorhizobium; species Mesorhizobium sp. f-mel. The sequence continues at coordinate 55,832 of NZ_JBSPTO010000006.1, read as the reverse complement.
ACGGCGAGGGCGCGCGAGCGGGGGCTCGCTCTGCTCGAAAAGGTCGGGATGGCGCATAAGACCGATGCCTGGCCGGCGACGCTGTCAGGCGGCCAGCAGCAACGCGTTGCGATCGCCCGGGCGCTGGCGCCATCGCCGAAAGTGCTGTTGTGCGACGAGCCGACCTCGGCGCTCGATCCGGAACTGGCGCAGGAGGTGGTCGACGTGCTCAGCCAGCTCGCCCGCGAGGGGACCACCATGGTGATCGCGACGCACGACCTGCGCCTCGCATCGAAGATCGCGCAGGAGGTGGTGTTTCTCGACGCCGGCAGCGTCGTCGAGAAAGGCCCCGCCGCTGTCCTGTTCAGCAATCCGGAGCGCCAGCGAACCAGGCGGTTCATCGCGACGCTGAAGCAGGAGGCAGAGAAGGAAGGAGGCGGCGAAGGTTAATGCATGTCGCCCAAAAGTTCGTAGCGGTTTTGGGATAACGACATGCATACAAAGAAAAACCCGGCGCGAGGCCGGGTTTTTCCAATTCGAAGGCGAGAAGCGCTCAGGCAGCTTCTTCCTGCTCGGCTTCTTCGTTGTCGGCCTTGGCGCCGCGCTTCGGACCCTTGTTGAGGTTCACCTCGATGAGGCGCACCGCTTCGGTTTCCGACATGCGGTTGACGGCCGCGATCTCGCGCGCCATGCGGTCGAGTGCCGCCTCATAAAGCTGGCGCTCGGAATAGGACTGCTCCGGCTGGTTGTCGGCGCGGTAGAGGTCGCGCACCACTTCCGAGATCGAGATCAGGTCGCCGGAATTGATCTTCGCATCATATTCCTGAGCCCGGCGCGACCACATGGTGCGCTTGACGCGGGCGCGGCCCTGCACGACCTTCAGCGCGCGATCGACATAATCCTCTTCCGACAGCTTGCGCATGCCGATGGAGGTCGCCTTGGCAACCGGAACCTTCAGACGCATCTTGTCCTTCTGGAAGTCGATGACGAACAGTTCCAGCTTGTGGCCCGCAACTTCCTGCTCGTCGATCGAGACGATCTGGCCGACGCCATGCGCCGGATAGACGATGTACTCGCCGGTCTTAAAACCGTGACGCGCTGCGCTGGACTTCTTCTGCGGGGTGATTGTTGCCATTACGCCATGAACTCCTTGGTGTGGTACCGGCATTCTGCCGGCCGAACTCGCGCGATCGGGTAACCGATCGTTAGCCGCACAACTACGAAACCACCGGAATAGCCGAGGTCAGCAAGCCGCATAATTGCGACTGCCTGCCCCAGATCACTCTGGTCCGGATTGAGAAATTCACCTTTCAGTGATTTGGGGCGTTTGCGCCATAAATCGACGTTGTGTCACCGGCATGTTTGGCTCATATAGCACAAAAAGTCGGAAGAATCAAGGCTTTGCTGCACGCGCGAAGGTCAAGCGCGATCTCCGCCTATCAGGGCAGTTAATGTGCAGTGCCTATTACGCCGCGTCATGCCGATCAAATCGGCGTCGCCGTTACAGCGCCACGCGCCCGTTTTGGACGTGCACGGGACGCTGTGACAGTTTTGATCTTGCGCATGATACTTTTCGAAAATCGATTCCGATTTTCGGAGTCAGGCGCTAGTCGCCCTCGCCGGGCTCGGGGGAGAAATACTTCTCGAACTTGCCGGCCTCGCCATCGAAGGATTTGGCGTCGGCCGGAGGCTCCTTCTTGGCGGTGATGTTGGGCCATTTATCGGCATATTCGGTGTTGATCTGCAGCCATTTGTCGAGCCCCGGCTCGGTGTCAGGCTTGATCGCGTCGGCCGGGCATTCCGGTTCGCAGACGCCACAGTCGATGCACTCGTCGGGATGGATGACGAGCATGTTCTCGCCCTCATAGAAACAGTCGACCGGACAGACCTCGATGCAGTCCATGTATTTGCATTTTATGCAGTTATCGGTCACGACATAGGTCATCAGTCGGCTCCGGGACGTCACGTTTTATCAGAGCGAGGTGCGTCCAATCGGACGCACAAATGCACGCTCTAACGCTTTGAATTCACGCATCGTGTTTCCCAATGCGGTAGGCTTTTTTGGTGAGGTAACGTCTTTGCCCGCCGCTTGCAAGAGCAGCCATTGCGCGCGATACCGGCGTTTCCGGAATGGAATTCCAGACGGGCCACGCGACGAAAGCCAGTTATGCGTCAGTCATCGCCGAGCAGCCGGTCGGTCTCCCGGCGTTCCTTCTTGGTGGGGCGGCCGCTGCCGGCATCGCGCAGTGCGGGAATCGCATCGGGAACGGCCTCGCCTTTTGGCACCGGCGGTGGCGACATATCCTCATAGAGCAAGCGCGCTTCCTCTGCGGGGCCGCGCCGGCTTCCCGTGCCGAGCACCTTCCAGACGAAGATGCGCCGCTCGAGAGTGATGGTCAGGACGTCGCCGGCGCGGACCAGATCGGAGGCCTGCGCTGCTTTGTCGCGATTGATGCGGACGCGTCCGGCCACCACCAGCTTCGCTGCAAGCGAGCGCGATTTCACCGCACGCGAAAAGAACAGCCATTTGTCGATGCGCTGGCGGGCATCAGCGACCATCGGAGCGAGCGAACCTACTTCTTCAGCTGGTCGCGCAACGCGGCGAGCTTGGCGAAGGGGGAATCCGGGTCGAAGCGCACGGGACGCTCCTCGCGCGGCTTCGGCTGGAACGCGGGCTTTCCACCGGGCGCGCCACCCTTGCCCTCCGGCCTGCCGCCCTTCCAGTCGGGCCGGCTTTCGCGACGATCGGAACGCTCGCCCTGCGGCTTGCCGTCGCGCCGCTCTCCCGTCTCGCCCTGGGGCTTGGGCTTGAACTTGCTGCGGTCGAAGCGCGGTTTGCCGGCGCCGTCGCGGCGTCCTTCATGGGCGGGCCGGCTGCCTGGAGCGCCGACCGGTTGTCCGCCGGTGGCATCTGCCGGTGCGTCGCCACGGCCATCGCGCGCGGCTTGCCCGTTGCGCGGGCGATTGTCCCTATCACGGGGCCGGTTGTCATGGTGGCGGTGGCGCGGGCGCTGGTCGAAGCGGCCCTGCCGCCACAACAGAATGGGCTTTGGTTCTTCGGCTTCTTTCTCGGCCTGGGGAGCAGCCTCGCCGGTGGCGGCTTCCGCCGTCGCGGCAGGTTCGGCCGACACTGCTTCCGTTGCAGGCGAGGCTTCGGAGGCCGGCTCCGCCGATGCGACTTCAACCTCGGCGGTTTCGAGTTCTGCCTCTGGCTGAGCCGCTGATACCGGAGGCGCTTCGGCTGCGGCTTCGGCTGCAGGCAGCTCCTCTTCCGTGACCTCAGCCGGAGTTTCCCGCTGAGCTTTCGCGACAGGCTCCGCTTCACCTTCGGTGGAGGGTTCCGCAGGGGCTTCGGCCGTGGCTTCGGCCGTGGCTTTTGCCACTGCATCCGGCTCAGAACTCCCGGCCGGCGCCTCGGCGGCTGCGTCCGCAATCGCGGCTTCGGCTGCCTTGGCCTGCTCGGCTTGTTCTTCCGCCGCCTGCTTGGCCGCGGCGGCTTCGCGCGCGGCATTGTCCTGTGCCTCGAGCCGCGCCCTCACCTCGACCGCCGGCTTCGGCTCTGCCCGGTAGCCGAGGCCTTTCAAAATCTCTTCCATGTCGTCGGCCGTGGCGCCGAGGATCGACATCATCGGCGGCGTCACCATGAAGGACTGACCATCATAGGCGCCGTCGGGGCGCTGGCCGAGGCCCGGCTTCCAATTGGTTGCGGGCCGGATCAGGTCGGCCAGCCGTTCAAGGATGTCGACGCGCACCGCGCGACGGCCGAGATTGCGGTAGCCGGCCAGCTTGTAGAAGGTCTTGTCGAACGTGGGATCGATGACCACCGAGGTGCGGCCGGAGGCCAGCGCGTGAACCACGTCGCCAAAGCCGGGCTTGTCCTTGCCGTCGCTCCTCAGCGCCCACAACAGCGTCACCAGTCCAGCCGGGGCGGGCTTGATCAGCGCGGGCACGAAGACGTGGTAGGCGCCGAAGCGCACGCCGAGTCGGCGAAGGGCGGCGCGGCCTTCCTGGTCGAGCGACTTCATCTCCTCGGCGATGTCACGGCGGTTGATGAGGCCGAAATGCTCGACGAGCTGGAAGGCGATGCCACGGCCGATGCCGGTGATCTGCTCGGCGTTCTTGAGGTCGACCAGCGGCTTCAGCAGGGACTCGATCTGGAAATTGACGAAGCGCTCGGCGCGGGCCGCGACCTTATCGCGGGCGGGTCCGGTGAGTTGCTCGTCGGCCAGCAGCACAAGGCGCGGCTTCAGCGGCTCGTCGCCTGCTACCAGCGTGCCGATCGGCGCGCCGATCCAGCGCAACGTGCCGTCGGAGCCGAGCGCGATGTCGCCGTTGGCCGAGGCGCCGAAGCGTTCGGCCCGCGCCTCGAATTCGGCTGCAAGCGCCTTCTGGGCTGCTGCACGCACCGCCTTGGCGTCCTCGCCGCCGGCGCTTTGGTCGGCGGTGAAGCGGAACCCCTGCAACTCGCCGACATGATGGCCTTCGACGAGGACGGTTCCGGTTGGGCTGATTTCGGCTTCAGGCATGGTATTTTCTCTAAGGCGCCGCATGAGGACGGAAGTCCTGCGGTCTACGAAGCGTTTCGTCAACCGCTCATGCAGCGCATCCGACAATCTGTCTTCGATTTCGCGCGTCTTTTCCTGCCAGTGTGCCTGATCGGCCAGCCAGCCGGGCCGGTTGGAAACGAAAGTCCAGGTACGGATCTGGGCGATCCGGTGCGACAGCGTGTCGATGTCGCCCTCGGTGGTGTCGGCACGGCGCACCTGCTCGGCCATGTAGTTCTCGTCGACATGGCCATGCCTGGCAAGGTCCATATAGATCGAGGCGATCAGGTCGGCATGCTGGGCTGGCGCGATCTTCCTGTAGTCGGGAAGGGCACAGGCCTCCCACAACAGCGCCACGCGCCTGGCGTCGGTGGCAAGCGCCCGAATGTCCTCGTCGCGGGACAGGTGCTCGAGCGCCTGCGCATCCACCGCCGGCAGCGCGCGCGTCAGGCCTTCAACCGGGGCGTTGGTCTCGATCGAGCGCTTCAGCGCGTCGAGGTTGGCGAAATCGAAACGCGCGGTGCGCCATTGCAGCACCTTCACCGGGTCGAAATCATGCGCTTCGATCTTCTTGACCAGTTCCTCATCCAGTGGATCGACCTGGCCGGTGACGCCGAAGGTTCCGTCGCGCATGTGCCGGCCGGCGCGGCCGGCGATCTGGCCGAGCTCGGCCGCCGTCAGATTGCGGTACTGGTAGCCGTCGAATTTGCGGTTCTGGGCGAAGGCGACATGATCGAGATCGAGGTTGAGGCCCATGCCGATCGCATCGGTGGCGATCAGATAATCGACATCACCCGATTGGAACAGCGCCACCTGCGCGTTGCGGGTGCGGGGCGATAGCGCACCGAGCACGACGGCCGCACCGCCCTGCTGGCGGCGGATCAGTTCGGCGATCGCATAAACCTCGTCGGCGGAAAAGGCGACGATCGCCGTACGTCGCGGCAAGCGGGTGAGCTTCTTCGAGCCGGCATAGGCGAGATGCGACAGCCGTGGCCGCGTCACCACCGACACGCCCTTCAGCAGACGCTGGAGGATGCCGTGCATGGTGGCCGCACCCAGCAGCAGTGTCTCCTGGCGGCCGCGCAGATGCAGGATGCGGTCGGTGAAGATGTGGCCGCGCTCGAGATCGCCGGCCAGCTGAACCTCGTCGATGGCAACGAACGCGGCGTCGGTCTCGCGCGGCATGGCTTCCACCGTACAGACCGAATATCTGGCGCCGTCGGGCTGGATCTTCTCCTCGCCGGTGATGAGCGCCACCTTGTGAGCGCCGACCTTCTCGCAGACGCGTGTATAAACCTCGCGGGCGAGGAGCCGGAGCGGCAGGCCGATAATGCCGCTTTCATGCGCCACCATGCGCTCGATGGCGAGATGGGTCTTACCGGTGTTGGTCGGCCCGAGCACGGCGGTCACGTCGCGGCCCGACAGGATCAGCGGTTCAGTGTGTTTCGGCTGGATGTTCATCGACCTGGAAATAAGGCTCTCTGCCTCGCGTTGTCGGGAGCGCGCCCCGTGCTGGCGCGTGTGACAAGCACATAGGGATTTCGGGCGCGAAGCGAAAGCGGAATGTTCCGACGGCAGCTCGAAGGCTCCCCTCAGCTTCGATAATCTGTTCCGATTAGACAGTAGGGCGTTCCGATTTAACAGTTGGAACGAGTCTGGAACGAATCGGCTACGAATCGCTGACTCGCGCGGATTCAGGGTTTGTTCACGGCTACATCTGGATTTTTCGCCGGCGAGTCTCACCACATGCTGAATCGCCGAAATGGCCCGTTTCATGCAGGGCTGACTCGCCGTTAACCTTTGCCGATGAACGATCGACAGCAGGTCGGCGGTGTCACCAACATTTTGAAATTATTAATCTTTCCTAACGCGCCTTAACCATTTGGGGATGTTTTCAGCCTTTTGTAGTTAACCTTCCGCTCAAAGCCGGAACGAAACGGCGACGAATCAGCGCTGGCGGGAGTTTCCCGGTTTGTTCACCCCAATATGTAGTGTCGTGAACAGGTTTTCCACCGGGTATCCACAGGCGGGGAACAGGTTTTGCACAGGCTGTGCGGCCGCCGTTAACTTTTGCGTGCCGCTTCGGCACAAGGTCGGCGCCGCGTCCATCGTCGGCGCAGTCGCTGCACGAGGACCAGTGTGCCAGCAATGCAGAACGGATTGGTTCAAGACCCGTCCTCTCCCACGGCATAGCGCTGCAAAGTAGGGCCGACTTTCTGGATAATTTCGTCGTGGGACAGGGCGACGACTGGCGGAAGCCGCAGCAGGTACCGGCACATCGCCAGACCCAGCAGCTGGCTCGAAACGAGCCCGGCCCGTCGACCCGCATCGGCGGGGTCAGAGACCGCCGCAACCACCGGCCTCACCTGGTTGCCAAATACGTCGCGCAATTTTTCCGCGGCGAATTCGTTCGACGTCGCCGAACGCAGCAGAATTGCCATGCCAGGACCGCTGGCCGGGCCTTCCCAGATTTCGAGAAAACGCCTGACCAGCGTTTCACCGATGGCGTTTCGATCGATCACCCGCAGCGCCGGCAATTGCAGGTCGACGACCGCCGCCCTGGCAAACAGTTCGTCCTTGCTGCGGAAATAGCGGATCACCATGGCCGGATCGATCGAGGCATGCGCCGCGACGTCGCGGATGGAGGCGCCGTCATAGCCGTGCTCGGCGAACAGGAGCCTCGCGGCCTCGAGAATTTGGGCGCGCGTGCGGTCCGACTTGCTGGGTTTCTTCGGCTGATTCTCGGTCATGAAATTCATATGCCAACGGCCGTTGACAAATGCAATGGGTTCGGCTAGAAAGTCAACGATCGTTGACAAATGGAGAGAGAAATGTTGCCCGAAACTACGGAAGTCCTGATAATCGGTGCCGGGCCGACCGGCATGGCGCTGTCCATCGTGCTGCACCAGGCCGGTGTCGATCATGTTTTGATCGACAGGCTGGCGCAGGGGCTTCAGACGTCGCGGGCTGGCGTCATCCACGCGCAGACGCTGGAAACGCTGCAGCCGCTCGGCGTCACGCAGCGGCTGAGCGAACTTGCCCTGAAGCTGCAGAATTTCGCCATCCGCGACCGCAATCGGGCGCTGCTCAAGCTCGATTTCAGCAAGCTTCCGTCAAGGCATCCCTATCTGATGATGCTGCCTCAGAACCTGACCGAGCAGGTGTTCGCCGAACGGATCGCAACCCTGGGCGGCGTGATTCATCGCACGGTCGAGGCCAAGGCGGTCGTTCAGGACGCTGACGGCGCACGCGTGACGGTGATCGAGAACGGCCGCGAGAAACTGATATCGGCACGCTACGTCGTTGGTGCCGACGGCATGCACAGCCTGGTGCGCAGGTCGACCGGCATCGAGTTCGACGGCGCGGCCTATGACGCTTCGTTCGTACTCGCCGATGTTCGTCTCGACTGGCCGGTTGGGCCGACCGAAGTGTCGCTGTTCTTTGCACCGGCCGGGCTGGTGGTGGTGGCGCCGCTCCCGGACGGATCGTACCGGGTCGTCGCAACAATGGATGACGCACCGGAAAAGCCCGAGATCGCTGACATCCAGGCGCTGCTCGACAGCCGTGGACCGACCAAAAAAAGAGCCCGGGTGCTCGATCTGTCGTGGAGCTCGCGTTTTCGCGTCCATCACCGCCTGGTCCGCTCGTACCGCAAGGACCGGTTGTTTCTCATGGGTGATGCCGCGCACGTGCACAGCCCGGCGGGAGGGCAGGGCATGAACACCGGCATCATCGACGCGGTCGTGCTTGGCCAGTTGCTTGGCGACGTGGTGAACGGCGTGCGCCCGGAAGCGGAGCTCGACCTTTACGAAACGCTGCGGCGCCCGGCGGCCGAAGAGGTGCTTGAACTAGCGGGCACGATGACCGACATGGCGCTTACCCGCAGTCCGGTGAAGCGGTTCGTCCGCAATCTCGTGCTTTCGGTGCTGAACCTCAATTCATTCCTGAGACGTCGCATCGCCTTGAAACTGTCAGGCCTCAGCCGGGCGCCGCTTGCCCGCCTGCCGGCACCTTCGCGCGAGCCGATCCCCCAGACCAAGCCTGCAGCCGAACCAGGGCTGAAGCTTGTTGCCTGACAGCCGCGATTGTGTGGCTCCCAGCCCTCGGTCTTGGCCGTGTTGGCGTCGGCCCGGTACATCAGCTACCAGCGAGGGCCGACGCCTCAGGTGATATACTGGCCGCCATTGGCGGTTAGGGTCGAGCCGGTGATGAAGCCGGCATCGTCGGAAGCGAGGAAGACGACGCAGCGTGCGATCTCTTCCGGCTCGCCGAGGCGGCCGACCGGGATCTGCGGGATAACGCGCTCGTTGAGCACCTTCTCGTCCATCGCCCTGACCATCTCGGTGGCGATATAGCCGGGACAGATGACATTGACGGTGATGCCGGCTCGCGCCCCTTCCTGGGCGAGCGCTTTGGTGAAGCCGATATCGCCGGCCTTCGAGGCCGAATAATTGACCTGGCCGGTCTGGCCCTTCTGGCCATTGATCGAGGAGATGGTGATGACGCGGCCGAACTTGCGGTCGCGCATGCCGCCCCACAGCGGGTGCGTCATGTTGAAGACGCCGGAAAGATTGGTGTCGACGACCTCTTTCCACTGCTCGCGCGTCATCTTGTGGAACATGGCGTCGCGGGTGATGCCGGCATTGTTGACCAGCACGGAAACCGGACCGAGATCGGCCTCGACCTGCTTGATGCCGGCAGCGCAAGCATCGTAGTCGGCGACGGACCATTTGTAGACCGGGATGCCGGTCTCTGCCTTGAATTTCTGCGCCGCTTCGTCATTGCCGGCGTAGTTCGCGGCAACCTTGTAGCCGGCGGTTTTCAGGCCGATCGAAATCGCGGCGCCAATACCGCGCGACCCACCGGTGACGAGTGCTATCTTTGTCATGATGTCCTCCCTTTTTTCTTTCATGAGCGGTGGGCGACGAACGGGGAACGCTCTAACGGCGATTGAGCCCCGTTCCGCCCGACTATTTCACGGCTTGCTCACCCTGTCTTCACGACGCTTCGCATATGACTTCACAGCGCTTCCACGCACATGGCAACGCCCATGCCGCCGCCGATGCACAGCGTGGCAAGGCCTTTCCTGGCACTTCTGCGGCGCATCTCGTAGACCAGCGTGTTGAAGATTCGGGCACCGGAGGCGCCGATCGGGTGGCCGATGGCGATGGCGCCACCATTGACATTGACGATGGACGGATCCCAGCCCATGTCCTTGTTGACGGCGCAGGCCTGCGCGGCGAAGGCTTCGTTGGCCTCGACCAGGTCGAGATCGCCGACCGACCAGCCGGCCTTGGCCAGCCCCTTGCGCGAGGCCGGAATAGGCCCGGTGCCCATGATCTGCGGATCGACGCCAGCGGTCGCCCAGGACACGATGCGCGCCAGCGGCGTGATGCCGCGCCTTTCGGCTTCCGCTTCGGTCATCAGCAGCACGGCGGCGGCGCCGTCATTGATGCCGGAGGCATTGGCGGCGGTCACGGTGCCCTCCTTATCGAAGGCCGGTCTTAGCTTCGTCATGGCGTCGATCGTGGCGCCGTGGCGGATGTATTCGTCTTGGTCGACAATGGTGTCGCCCTTCTTGCCCTTGACGGTGAAAGCCACGATCTCGTCTTTGAATTTGCCGGCCTTCTGCGCGGCCTCTGCCTTGTTCTGGGAGGCCAATGCGAGCCGGTCCTGGTCCTCGCGGGTAATCTGGAACTGGCGTGCGACGTTTTCGGCCGTGTTGCCCATGTGGTAGCCATTGAAGGCATCCCACAGCCCGTCCTTGATCATGGTGTCGATCATCTTGTAGTCGCCCATCTTGACGCCGGCACGCAGGTGTTGAGCGTGCGGGGCCAGCGACATCGATTCCTGCCCGCCGGCGACGATCACCTTGGCATCGCCGGTGGCGATCTGCTGCATACCGAGAGCAATAGCGCGCAGACCTGAGCCGCAAACCTGATTGAGGCCCCAGGCGGTGGTTTCCTTTGGCAGGCCGGCATTGATAGATGCCTGGCGGGCGGGGTTCTGGCCCTGAGCCGCGGTCAGCACCTGGCCGAGGATGACCTCGTCGACCTCCGCCGGCTCGACACCGGCACGAGACAGCAGTTCCTTGATGACGACGGCACCAAGCTCATGCGCCGGGGTGGCGGCAAAGGCGCCGTTGAAGGAACCGACGGGCGTGCGCGCCGCACTGGCGACAACGATGGCAGCGGACATGTTCTTCTCCAGACTTCGAGGTATCGTATCGTCAGGGCTTTTCTTGCCCTTTCAATGGCCCAAGTCAAACCGGAAATGGGCACGCTGGCCATGCGCCGCAAGCAGGTTGCGCCTCGTGGTGGAAACAGCCCGCCCATTGCTGCGCAGCATTTTCTGGCCGCCATGCAGCATTAATTGATCCCGCACTGCACAAACCACTTGGAATTGCGACGCTTTTGCGCATATCCTTGAAAAGGCGCAATCGTTACCGGCAGCTTACACAAGTGCGCCGGTGTCCTGGGAGGATGCTGATGGCCGCGAAAGACGAACCGATTATCATCAAGAAATATGCCAATCGCCGCCTCTACAACACCGGCACCAGCACTTATGTGACGCTCGAGGACCTTGCCGAAATGGTCAAGAAGGGCGAGGAGTTCACCGTCCAGGACGCCAAGACCGGCGACGACATCACGCATCCGGTGCTGACCCAGATCATCTTTGAACTGGAGAACAAGGATGGGCAGAACATGCTGCCAATTCCGTTCCTGCGCCAGCTGATCGCCTTTTACGGCGACCAGATGCAGATGATCGTGCCGAGCTTCCTCGAGCAGTCGATGATCGCCTTCTCAAAGGAACAGGAACGCTTCCGCGAGCAGATGAAGGGTGCGTTGGGCAAGTCGCCGCTGGACATGATGAAGATCGCCACGCCGATCAAGGCGCTGGAAGAGCAGACGCGCCGCAACATGGAGATGTTCCAGAATGCCATGCGCCTGTTCACGCCCTTCCCACCTGCAGGCTCGAATGGCTCTTCCGCAGCGCCGGCGGAGCCGGCCAGGAAAGAAACGTCGGATAAACCCGACGACCTTCAGGAGTTGAAGGAACAGATCGCCGCCATGCAGCGCAAGCTCGACACGATGTCGTGATCGCCGGCTGGACTAAGCCCGGCCGAAAATCTCCCATCAGCAGACCGTGTCAGAACATCTCTGCCACGCTATTTCGTCGTCACCGTCACCAGCGCGGTAACGGGTTTGCCGTCCACTAGAATGGGCTTGTGATGATCATCGGCAAGTAGGACGCCGATCACGTGCTTGCCGGCGGCATCCGGACAATGGCCGAAACGAGCAGTGATAAGATCGCCGCCAAAGTCGCTGTTCATGCTGTTGTACGGCTTGCCGGCGATATTGCAGGTATCTCCGGCGGGATCGATCTTCATATGCACGTGGCCGCATTGGCTGACGCCGTCGCATTCACCCGCTGGCAGCAGCGTGAAGTTGCTCCTGACCACGACGCCTATCGCCCTTTCGGGATCATTGCCGAGTTCGATGACCGAACCGGCCACGGGCCAGACGATTTCCAGAGTTGGCCGATCTTCGGCCTGGGCAGACCCGAGCGACAATAGGGAGAAAGCGAGGGCAGTCGTTGCGATGATGCGAAGCATGGTAACCTCCGTTGATGTTGTAATCACTGATTACATATGAATCGCTGGGGCGCAAGAAAATAATCAGTGATTACATTTCGGCCTCGTGCTACTGGGAGGGCATGACCAACACCACGGATTCCAGCGAAGCCGCCAACCCCAAGCGCTATCATCACGGCAATCTGGTCGAGGCCTTGATCGCGGCAACCGTGGAGATCATCGAGGAACGCGGAGCAGAGCATGTGTCTGTACGCGAGGCCGCAAAGCGTGCCGGCGTTTCGCCCGGCGCGCCATTCCGCCATTTTCGGTCGAAATCAGCATTGCTGACCGCAGTCGCCGAACAGGCGATGAACCGGCTGACCGAGGCCGTTGCCAGTGCACAGTCCAAAGTCGACAGCGCAGATCCCATTGTGGCCTTCGAAGCAATCGGACAGGGCTATCTGGAATGGGCGATCAGCAATCCCACGCATTTCCAGATCATCAGTTCCCGAACGCTGATTGATTTCGACGCGTCGGATAGTCTTCGTGATCAGAATGAAGCCATTCGCCGGAAGATGATCGACCTGCTGATCCAAGCGCAGCAACAAGGTCGGCTCGCTCCGGACACCGACTTCGATCATCTGGTGCTCGCCGCGCGCGCATTTGTCTACGGATTGGCACGCATGGCAATCGATGGTCATTTCCCGGAGTGGCATCCGTCCGAGCCGCCATCCCTCGCCGCGCGGAGAGCTCTCCACCTCTTCATGAGCCGGATGACCAATTCCAAAACGCAACCTCACGAGCACCCCGAAGTGGCTTGCGGGGATCGCTGACACACTGTCTCACACAGCCTGTTCAGGCGCACAACTTCGGGTGAGAATGGCCTCTTCATGACAAAAATTTCATGTCACTGCGTGCATCACGCCGCTGTTCTTGCGCCACACGAGACATATATGCTGCACTGCAATATGTCTCCGTTAGCACCGCACCGAAGGATTTCGCCTTGCCCAGCAGAAAAACCGCCATCGTCACCGGTTCCACCTCGGGCATCGGGCTGGCCATCGCCCATGCGCTCGCAGCGGAAGGGTGCAACATCGTCGTCAATTCCTTTTCCGACACGGCCGACGACCAGGCCATCACCGATGCGATCGCCAAACATCACAAGGTGAAGACCGCGTACATCAAGGCAGACATGTCGAAGCCGGCCGAATGCCGAGCTTTGATCGTGAAAGCAGCCGAGACATTCGGCTCGGTCGACATCCTGGTCAACAATGCCGGCATCCAGCATGTCGCGCCGGTGGAAGAATTTCCGATCGAGAAGTGGGACGCGATCATTGCCATCAATTTGTCGTCGGCCTTCCACACCATCGCCGCCGCGATCCCGCTGATGAAGCAAGCCGGCGGCGGCAGGATCGTCAACATCGCCTCGGCCCACGGGCTGGTCGCCTCGCCGTTCAAGTCGGCCTATGTCTCGGCCAAGCACGGCATCATGGGGCTGACCAAGACCGTCGCCTTGGAACTGGCGCGCGACAAGATCACATGCAACGCCATCTGCCCCGGCTATGTGCTGACGCCGCTGGTCGAGGCGCAGATCCCCGACCAGATGAAGGCGAACAAGATGGACCGCGACACTGTGGTCCGCGAGGTCATGCTCGAAAAGCAGCCGACCAAGGAATTCGTCACGGTCGAGCAAGTTGCCGCTGCCGCGGTGTTCCTGTGTTCGGATGCAGCGGCGCAGATCAACGGCACGCATATTTCGGTCGACGGCGGCTGGACCGCCTAGTGAATTTGCTGCGCGAAACAAATCTGGCCGACAAATCAAGGGCAACGCCATGACGACAAACGGCAAGGTGGAGGAGCCCAAGAAGATCAACGTCGCGCTGCAGGGCGGCGGCTCGCACGGCGCCTTCTCCTGGGGGGTGCTCGACCAGCTGCTGGAGGACGGACGGCTCGACGTCGCGGCGGTTTCGGGCACCAGCGCCGGCGCGATGAACGCGGTGGCCCTGGCCGACGGCTTCGTCCGAGGCGGCGTCGAGGGGGCGCGACAGAAGCTCGACGATTTCTGGCGCGCGGTGGCGCTGAAGGGCCGGTTCAGCCCGGTACAGCGCATGCCGTGGGACGTGGCCTGGGGCAACTGGTCGATCGAGAATACGCCGGGCTATCTCTTTTTCGATACCATGTCGCGGGTGTTTTCGCCTTATGTCGCCAACCCGCTCGGCCTCAACCCGCTGCGCGACGTGATCGAACAGGAGATCGATTTCGGCAATGTGCGCGCCTGCAAGTCGATTGAGCTGTTCATCTCCGCGACCAATGTCGAGACCGGGCAGTTGCGCGTCTTTTCCGATGGCGAGATCGACCTCGACACGGTGATGGCGTCGGCTTGCCTGCCGCAGCTGTTCCGCGCCGTCGAGATCAAGGGCGTGCCCTACTGGGATGGCGGCTATGGCGGCAATCCGGCGCTATTCCCGTTCTTCAAGACGGCTGCCACTGAGGACGTGCTGTTGGTGCAGATCAATCCGGTGGTCCGCGAGGGAACGCCGAAGAGCGCCAATGAAATCCAGAATCGCATCGACGAGATCACTTTCAATGCCGGGCTGCTGCGCGAATTCCGTTCGATCGCCTTCATCAAGGAGCTGATCGCCGCCGGCCGGTTGCCGCATGGCGAATACCGCGACATCCGCATGCACCGCATCGATGCCGACGAGGCGTTCAAGGATCTGTCGGCATCGTCCAAGGTCAATGCCGAATGGGCGTTCCTGACCTATCTGCGCGACCTTGGCCGCACTGCCGCCAGCGATTGGCTGGAGGAGAATTACGATGCCGTCGGCAAACGGCCGACGCTTGATCTCTCAGGCGAGCTCGACGACGGCTTCAAGCCGATGCGTGGTCCGGCACCGGGCCGGCGGGTCAAGGAGTTCCTCGCGGCCCGCAAGAAGCCCGAGGCAGCGCGTCGCCAAGCTTGAGGCGTTTTGGATTGTCAGCTTTTTTGCAAGGCCAGATCGATCACCTTGATCAGCGCGGCCGCCGCCTGCCGCTGCTCGTCCGGATCGCTGATACGCATCTTCATGCCATCCAGCCCGTCGAGCAGCATGTCGGCGAGCAGTTTTACCGACAAGCCCTTGGCGGTGAGGTCGACGCCATTGCGTTCGGCTTCGCTCTGGATCGCTGCGGCGATATGCTCGGCAAACCGGCCGCGCCAGCAGCCGATCAGATCGGCGAGGCTCGACTTCATGTCAAGGAGTTCGGCGCCATGCGGCGAGGCATTGACGGCCCGCGTCATCGAGATCAGTGCCTCGTCGATGGCCCGAATCGTGCGCTCGGCAAATGGTTCTTCGCCGGCGAGCGCCGTTTTCGCCTGCTCGAGCGAGCGGGAAAGCAGCATCAGCGCGATGGCGCGATAAATGTCGGTCTTATTCTTGAACTGGAGATAAAGCGCCGGCCGCGACATGTCGGCGGCACGCGCAATGTCGTCCATGGTAGTGCGAGCGAACCCATAGGCCAGAAACACCTTCATCGCGCTGTCCAGAATGCGGGCGCGCTTGGGGTTGGTGGCGATGTTCTCGATCTCGATCATGGCGCGACTTTATCCTGCAAAAGCTCTGTTGACAAAATGACGTAATTTGTCAAGATGTATGAGGACGAAATGGCCGACCGGCCTTTCGCCTTGGGCTGCGGACGACAACAAAGGGTATCCCCATGCGCCTCACCGTCGACGGGCAGGCATTCGACATCAATGCCGATCCCGAAATGCCGCTACTGTGGGCGCTGCGCGATCTCATGGGCAAGACCGGGCCGAAGTTCGGCTGCGGCATTGCCGCCTGCGGCGCCTGCACGGTGCATGTCGACGGCCAGCCGGTGCGCTCCTGTTCATTGCCGGTCGGTGAGGTCACCGGCACAGTCACCACGATCGAAGGCATCGGCACCGAAGGCAGACTGCATCCGGTACAGCAGGCATGGCTGGAAGTGCAGGTCGCCCAATGCGGCTACTGCCAGGCCGGCCAGATCATGAGCGCGGTGGCCCTGCTCGACGAGGTTGCCGAGCCGACCGATGCCGACATCGACAATGCCATGGGCGGCAATCTCTGCCGCTGCGGCACCTACCCGAAGATCCGCGCGGCGATCAAACGAGCGGCCGTCCTCAAGACGGCGGGGATCTGAACATGGCCGGTGTCGGAAAGATCGCCCGCCGCACGTTTCTCATCGGCGCGGCTGCCATCGCGGGCGGTGTCGCCGTGGGCTACTATTACTACCGCAAACCCTATCCGAATCCGCTGGAGGGCGATCTCGCCGCTGACGAAGCGACCTTCAACCCCTATGTGAAGATCGGCGCCGACAACACGATCACCATCATCGCGCCGCGTGCCGAGATGGGCCAAGGCATCTCGACGACGCTTGCCGCCATGGTTGCCGAAGAGCTCGATGTCGACCTCGGACAGGTCAAGGTCGAGCACGGCCCGGCCTCCTACGCCTATTACAACTCGGCGATCCTGGAAGAGGGCGGTCCGTTCGCCTTCTTCGACGAAAGCATGACGGCGGAAATAGTGCGCGCCGGCATGGGCGTGGCCGGAAAATTTCTCGCCCTCCAAGGCACCGGCGGCTCGGCCTCGACGCGCGACGGTTTCGACAAGATGCGGCAAGCCGGCGCCGCCGCGCGGCAGATGCTGATTGCAGCGGCCGCGCAAAAGCTCGGTATAGCTGCTGCCGATCTGGAAACGGCCAATGGCTCGATCCTGCACAAGGCATCGGGCAAGTCGCTGACCTATGGCGCGGTCGCCGCGACCGCTGCGACGATGGCGCCGCCCGCGGAAATCACGCTCAAAGACAAAGTCGACTGGAAACTGCTCGGCAAACCGCAAAAACGCATCGACATGCCGGCCAAGGTCACCGGGGCGCCGATCTTCGGTATCGACGTGACGCTGCCGGACCTGCTGTACGGCACGGTCAAGATGAGCCCGCGTTTCTGGGCCAAGCCGGTCAAGGCCGATTTCTCCAAGGCCGAGAAAATGCCTGGCGTGATTAAAATCGTGCCGATCGACACGAATTACGGCCACGGCTTCGGCATCATCGCCGAAAACACCTGGGCGGCGTTCAAGGCGGCGGAGGCGATCGACACCGAATGGGCCGATCCTGAATATCCGCTGGATAGCGCCGGCATTTCAGAGGCGCTGAAGCGGGCACTCGGCACAAAAGGGTCGGTGATGCGCGACGATGGCGACGTGAATACCGCCTTCGCCGACGCGCCGCGCGAAAAGATCGTCGAGGCCGACTACGCGGTGCCTTATCTGGCACATGCGACGATGGAGCCGATGAACGCCACGGCGCGGTTGAAGGATGGCGTCCTAGACATCTGGTGCGGCAACCAAGCGCCGACCTTGGTGCGGCAGCTTTGCGCCAATGCTGTCGGCATCGAGCAGGACAATGTCAACGTCCACACCACCTTCATGGGCGGCGGCTTCGGCCGACGTGTCGAGGTGGATTATGCGCTCTGTGCCGCACTGATGGCGAAAGAAACGGCAGGCCGGCCGATCAAGGTGATCTGGACGCGCGAGGAGGACATGCGCCACGACGCCTACCGGCCGGCTTCTGTCGGCAAATTCCAGGCGCGGCTTGGCAACGACGGCATGCCGATTGCCGTCGACATGACAATCGCCTCGCCATCGCTGATAGCCAGCACCTTGCGCCGGCTGTTTCCTTCGATATCGCCGCTCGGGCCCGACAAGTCCATCGTCGACGGAGCCCATAACCAGCCCTATACGATCCCGAATTACCGGGTGACCGGCGTCGCCGCGCCCGTCTCGATCCCCGTCGGCTCCTGGCGATCGGTCGGCAGTTCGATCAACGGTTTCTTCCATGAAGGATTTCTGGACGAGATCGCAGTCGCCGGGAAAACCGACCCGGTCGATCTGCGCAAGAAGCTGATGGCTGCCTATCCGGCAGCGGTGAAGGTGATCGAGAAGGTCGCCGAAATGGCGAAATGGGGAGAAGCGCTACCCGCCGGCAAGGCCAAGGGCATCGCGTTCACGCTGTCTTTCGGCAGTTGGGTCGGCGAGATCGTCCAGGTCGCCGACACGCCGTCCGGAATCCGCATTGAGAAGGTATGGATCGCCGCCGATGTCGGCACCGCACTCGATCCTGATATCATCGAGGCGCAGCTCATCTCCGCCGCCGTCTATGGCTTGTCGGCGGCGATGGGTCAGGAGATTACTTTCGCCGACGGCATGGTCGAGCAGTCGAATTTTCACGACTACGATGCCATGCGCATCTTCCAGTGTCCGGCGTTCGAAGTCGCTATCCTGGAGAATTTTCACAAGATGGGCGGCGTCGGCGAAGTCGGCACACCGCCGGCGGCACCGGCACTCGCCAATGCCGTCTTCGCACTGACCGGCAAGCGCATCCGGACGCTGCCCTTGTCGAAGGAGGTGACCTTTGCATGAATATTCCCATCATGCTGACAGCTGCTGCCATGCTGTTTCGATGGCGCTTTCGCGCCGCAAAGGAAAGCCTGGCAACGGCACCGATGACGGTTGACGCAGCCAAGGGCTTGCCCGAGAGACGCGGTCTTTTCGCATCCGCGCTGCGCCGACTGCTATGTCGCAGACGGACGGCTGCGCTGGTCCGCCGCGCCTCATGGCGGCGGGCGCGTCCTGCCCAGCGAAGTAATAACCCATCAACTTTTCTGACTATATTGCGGTGCAACTTTGATGTAGAAGCTCATTCGCCGATCACGGCAAGTTGAACACGGCCTTGCGCGCACCCATATCGGCGACGCGCCCGAGTTAGAAGACGCGGCCTGGCCGAACCCCGCGCACTGGAAAAACGACGATGCCGAAATACAGGTTTCACAAGCTTGCAGCCATTGCTGTGCTTGTCGGTTTCGCTGCCTGGATGGCGACGGGCGAGTTCTCGTCCGTCGGCAGCGCGGCCGCCGACAACAAACCCAAGGCGGGGGAGGTCGAGCAGCCAAAAGCGGCCGACGCCGGCAAGCCCACTGAGGCAGAGCAGCCCAAGGCTCCCTTGCGCACCGTCGCGATCATAACCCCGCCGCGGCGTACCTATGCGCGCGCCATCCGCATTTCCGGACTGACCGAAGCCGACAAGCGCGCGGTCCTGGCGACGCGCGTCGCCGGCGTCATCGACAAGCTGCCGGTCAAGCAGGGGCAGCGCGTCAAGACCGGCGACCTCGTGCTGATGCTTGCCGCCGAGGAAAAGCTTTCGGCGGTCAGCAATGCCAAGCAGCTTCTGGTTCAACGTCGGGCCGAACTCGATGCAGCGTTGCGTTTGGCGAAAACCGGCAATCTGCCCAAGCTGCAGCTCGACACGGCCCGCTCCAACCTGACGCTGGCCCAGTCGCAATTGGAAGCCGCGCAAGCTGAGCTTGACCGCAACGAAGTGAAGGCGCCCTTCGACGGCGTCATCGACCGGGTGCCGGTGGAGCTCGGCAGTTCCGTGATGCAGGGCGGCGAAGTGGCGACCATTCTGAGCCTCGATCCGGTGATCGCCCGCGGCGAGGTCAGCGAACGTGATCTCGGCTATCTGAAGATCGGCGACAAGGCGAATGTCCGGTTGGTCAGCGGCCAGAATGTCGAGGGCACCGTGCGTTATATCAGCCGCGACGCCTCGTCCGCCACCCGCACCTTCCGCGTCGAGATCGCAATCCCCAACCCCGAGGGCACTATTCCGGCCGGGATGACCGCCGAGATCGCGCTGAGCGCGCAGCCGACCGACGCGGTCATGCTGCCGCGCTCCGTGGTGACGCTGGGCGACAAGGGCGACCTCGGCATTCGCGCCGTCGACAAGGACGACAAGGTCGTGTTCTTCCCGATCGATCTGGTTGACGACACGCCAACCGGCCTGGTGCTCGGCGGCATCCCGGCCGACGCGCGCATCATCGTCGCCGGCCAGGAACTGGTGAAGGAAGGCGAAGTGGTCAAGCCGGTCGAGGCCGATCAGTCGACCATCCAGAAGCTGTTGGGCGAAGCGACGGCCGGGACGCAGTAATCATGGACATCGTCAAACTCGCAATCAACAATGCCCGGCTGACCATTTCGGTCCTGGTCTTCCTCATCCTTGCGGGTGCGGTCGCCTATCAGTCGACACCGAAGGAAGCGGAACCCGACGTTCCGATTCCCATGATGTATGTCAGCCTGATCTATCAGGGCATCTCGCCTGAGGATTCGGAACGCCTTCTGCTGCGGCCGATGGAAGCCAAGCTGAAAAGCCTCAAAGGTCTCAAGGAGATGCGTTCGGCCGCCTTCCAGGGCGGCGGTTACGTGCTGGTCGAATTCCACCCGCAGACGGATCTGGCGACGGCGTTGCAGGACACGCGCAGCAAGGTCCAGGATGGCAAGGCCGACCTGCCGCAGGCTGCCGAGGAGCCTGTAGTCTCCGAAGTCAACGTCTCCGAGTTCCCCGTCCTTGTCGTGACCCTGTCGGGCGAAGTGCCCGAGCGCATGCTGACGGCGGCGGCGCGCGAGTTGCGCGACCGCATCGAGGAACTGCCTGGCGTGCTGGAGGGCTCGCTGCAGGGCGCCCGCGACGATCTCGTCGAAGTCGTCATCGATCCGATGAAACTGTCTTCCTACGGGCTGCAGCTCGAGCAACTGATCGGCGCTGTCGGTGATTCCAACAGTCTTGTCGCCGCCGGCAACATCGAAGGATCCGAGGGCAAATACGCGGTCAAGGTGCCGTCGCTGATCGAGACGCCGGAGGACGTGGCGGCGCTTCCGATCGTCGCCGGCCCCAATGCCGTAGTGCAGGCAAAGGACATCGCCACCGTCCGCTCGACCTTCAAGGACGCCGAGACAATCACCCGCCTCGACGGCAAGCCGGCGATCGCCATTGAGGTGAAGAAGCGTATCGGCTCCAACCTGATCGACACGATCGCCCAGGTGAGGGCCGTGTCCGATGCCTTCATAAAAACCATGCCGGAAGGTATGCACGTCACCTACACGCAGGACAAATCGGTCTTCGTCAACCAGTTGCTCGGCGACCTGCAGAATCACGTCATGATCGCCGTGATCCTGGTGTTCATCGTCATTCTCTACGCGCTCTCGGGCCGTGCATCGCTGCTGATCGGATTGGCCATTCCATCGTCCTTCCTGATCGGCATCCTGCTGTTGGCCATGATGGGCTATACGATCAACATGATCGTGCTGTTCAGCCTCATCCTGGCGGTCGGCATGCTCGTCGATGACGCCATCATCGTCACCGAATTCGCCGAGCGGCGGATGAGCGAAGGCATGCCTAAGGCAGAGGCCTTCGCACTTGCCGCCAAGCGCATGGCCGGTCCAGTTATCGCCGCGACGATGACGCGCATCGCCGCCTTCTCGCCGCTGCTGTTCTGGCCGGGTATCATTGGCGATTTCATGAAATACATGCCGATCACGCTGATCGTCACGCTTTCGGCCTCGATGCTCTATGCGCTGGTCTTTGCGCCGGCGCTGGGCGCCCTGTTCGCCAAGGCGCCGCCGCATCACGAGAATGACAACCGCGACGGCTGGTACATGGCCGTGGTCAAGCAGGCGGTTCGCTTTCCCATTACCGTACTTCTGCTCACCGTTGGCCTTTTGTTCGGTGTCGGCTTTGCCTATTCGAAATACGGCGCCGGCGTCGAGTTCTTCCCGAATGTCGAGCCTGACTACGGCCTGCTGTATGTGCACGCCCGCGGCAACCTTTCGCTCGCCGAAATGGATGCCGCCACGAAGACCGCCGAAAACCGGCTTCTCGGCTGGCCGGGCGTGAAATCGGTCTATACCCGAGTCGGCAAGACGCAAGGCGGCGGCCAGGACATTCCTGAAGACGTGGTCGGCGTGATCCAGTACGAGTTCGTCGACTGGCGCGAGCGCAAATCGGCGAACGCGATCCTGGACGAACTGCGCGGCGTCATGGCCGGCATTCCCGGCGTCGACGTCGAGGTTCGCGTGCCCGAGGCCGGCCCGCCCACCGGCAAGCCGATTCAGATCAGGCTTTCGGCCGTCGACCCGAAAGGTCTCGACGACAAGGCGCGCGCCGTCGCCGCGCGCATTGCCAAGGTGCCCGGCGTCATCGACATTTCTGACGGCCTGCCGCCGCCCGGCGTCGACTGGGCGCTCGACGTCGATCGCGCCAAGGCGGCGCAATACGGCATCAGCCCGACCTCGGTCGGAACGGTTGTGCAACTGGTGACGAACGGGCTGAAGCTCAGTGAATACCGGCCAGCCGGTGCTGACGACGCCGTCGACATCAGGCTGCGTCTGCCCGAGGACCGGCGCACGCTGTCGACACTCGATGACCTCAGGGTGCAAACTTCGCAAGGTTCGGTGCCGATCTCGAATTTCGTCGTGCGCAAGCCCGAGCCGACCGTCGGTATCCTCAACCGCATCGACGGCGCGCGCACGGTGGTCGTCCAGGCCAATGTCGCCGCCGGCGAGCAAGTCGCTTCTGTCCAGCAGCAGGTCAGCCAGGCGGTCGCCGATATGGATCTCGGCAGCGGCATACGCTGGAAGCTCGCCGGCTCGAACGAGGACAGCGCCGAGGCCAGCGCCTTCCTCAGCAAGGCCTTCGGTGCCGCGATCTTCCTGATCTTCTTGGTGCTTCTGATGCAGTTCAACAAGTTCACCAGCGTCTGGCTGGTGCTGTCCTGCGTGGTTATGGCGACGGTCGGGGTGTTCCTGGGATTGCTTTTGACAGGAGAGGCGTTCGGCATCGTCATGTCGGGCATCGGCGTCATCGCGCTCGCCGGCGTGGTGGTGAATAACAACATCGTGCTGATCGACACTTATGACCGGCTGCGCGAAGAGGGCTGGGACAAGATGGACGCGGTGCTGCAGACCTGCCGTGAGCGTGCACGGCCGGTCGTGCTGACGGCGGTGTCGGCGATCCTCGGCGTGCTGCCGATCGCTTTCGGCCTCGGTCTCGAAATCTTCCATCACGAGACGACGATCAACGCGCCGTCGACGCAATGGTGGATATCGCTGTCGTCGGCGATCGTCTTCGGCCTGTCCTTCGCCACCTTGCTGACGCTGGTGGTGACACCGTCGATGCTGATGGTGTTCACGCGCAGTAAGAACAGCCGCTTCTATGCATTCTTCCGTCGGGTGTTCCGGCGCGGCAAGACAGTCGGTGCGACTGTCGAGGCCCCCGCAAGACCGGGCTCGCTTGACGAGTCGGCGATCGCCTTCCCGAAGGCCGCCGAATAGGCCAACTTTGCTTGGAGTGCCGAGCGTATTCTGATCGCGCAAAGAAAAGGCCGCCGGGAACAACCCAGCGGCCTTTTGCATTGTCCTGCCATACAACACCTTAAAGCGGGGAGTTTCTCATGACGCTCAGCACCATTCTCGTCATCATTCTGATCCTCATTCTGATCGGCGCGGTGCCGGCATGGCCTCATTCGCGTTCCTGGGGTTATGGTCCCTCCGGCATCGTCGGCGTCATCCTGATCGTGCTGCTGGTGTTGCTGCTGATGGGCAGGATTTGACCCGGAGTTTGGTGCGCTCGACAACGTACAGCGCTGCGCGCCTTCTGAGGGCGCAGCGCTGTAGCATTTGATTTTCGCTTGGTCCTTTCCGAGCCTTCGGTTCGGATCATCCGCTGGGTAGTGGCCGCTTTCCGTTTCAGGCAGCTTTCGAAACGCCGTCAATCGTGGCGACACTGAGATCATCGAGAGCCTCGGCCACTGCCTTATGCAGGGGCGTATGCGGGATCGTGCCGATGATGCCTTCCAGCCTTGCCGAGACCAGCCGGTGCGGTTCGAAGCGCAGATAGGACATCGAGACGAGCTCGCGCCACATTGCCACGAACGGGCTGCCAGCGCGCAGCACCCACCACGGCATCGACGTCAGTTTCAGCGTGCGCCCGAGCGCTTTTTCCGCGGCCGCCTTGATCTCAAGATCGGTAACGGCGTGGCCGGGAAAGTTCAGCGCTTCGTAGGAGCCCAGCTTGTCGAGATTCTCGGCTAGCCCGACGAACGCCTGGGCCAAGAGTTTCGTCACAGTGGCGGAAACCCGGCAGCCTGTCCGCTGCCGCCCGCAAGCTGGCTGCAAGCCAGCCGACGCTCGGCCGCCATATCGCCGAGCTGGAGCAGGCGCTCGGTGTCACCCTGTTCCGGCGCGGGCGGCGCGGCTATGCGCTGACGTAAGCCGGCAGCACGCTTTACGAACGCGGCCGGGCAGTGAGCGAGCAGGCAAGCGCCTTTTCGCTATTGGCGCTGAGATCGGTCGAGGCGATCGAGGGCACGGTGCGTATTGCCGCCAGCGAGGTGGTGGCGGCCTATGTCCTGCCCGAGATGACGGCTCGGCTGGGCGGCGAGGAACCCGGCATCGAGTTCGAGATCGTCGCGTCGAACCAGGTCGAGAATCTTTTGCGCCGCGATGCAGACATCGCCATCCGCATTGTCAAGCAGGCGCAGAACGAACTGGTGGCGCGTAAAGTGACAGACATTCCGCTCCGCGCCTGCGCGGCAAAATCCTATCTCGACCGGCGGGGCCGTCCGCGCGAGCCCGGCGATCTTGCCGGCCACGATCTGATCGGCTTCGACCGCAGCGATGAGATCATTCGCGGCTTTGCCCAGTCTGGTGTCCGCTCACCCGCAATGCCTTTCGCTCCAGGACCGACAACCAAATCGTGCTTTGGGAGGCGGTGCGGGCGGGAAACGGCATCGGCTTCGGCCAGGAGCCGCTGGCCGATCGCGATCCGCTGGTGGAGACAGTGCTGCCGGGCCTCGCGCTGCCGGCGCTGCCGGTATGGCTGGCCATGCACCGGGACGTGCGCAGCAGCCGTGCGCATCCGCCGTGTCGCGGATTCCTCTATGAGGAGTTGAAACGCTATTCGGCTGGTGCTGCGTCGGGCGCGAATTCGGCGCGGTGAGCGAGGCCGGCCATCAAAAATACGACGACCAGCAGTCCCGACAAAGCCACGAAGATCGGACCGAAGCTTGAATGCTCGGCGATGAAGCCGATTGCCGACGGCGCCACCAGAATGCCGGAATAGCCCATGGTGGTGACGACGCTCATGCCGGTGCCGGACGACATGCCTTCCTGGTTGCCGCCGGCCGAAAACAGGATCGGCACCATATTGGCGATGCCGAAGCCGCAAAAGGCAAAGGCTGAGATGGCGAGCCAGGGCGAGGGCGCCACCCCGGCCACCAGCATGCCGGCGGCGGCGACAAGCGCCGAGACGCGCAGCGTCGTCACGGCACCGAATCGGTTGCGGACTCCGTCGCCAGCGAAGCGCATGACGGCCATGACGCCGGAAAAAGCGGCGTAGGCCAAACCCGCTATGGCAAGGTCGGTGCCGAGTTCCTGTTGCAGGTAAAGCGCCGCCCAGTCGAGCACCGCACCCTCGGAGATCATCGTCAGCAGCGCCATCAGTCCGACCAGATAGACCAGCGGATTTCCGGGCAGCGCGAATTTGTGATGGTCGGTCACCTGAGGCTTATCCTCGGCGATCAGGTAGCGGACTGCCACTGCAATCACTGCGAAAGCGAGAGCCGTCACGACCATCGCATGGGCGAGATGACCGTAGTTCTGGATGGCGAAGCCGCCGAGAGCGCCGCCGGCGAAACCGCCAAGGCTCCAGAAGCCGTGCGAGGACGACATGATGGCGCGGGACAACCGCCGTTCCACCACGACCGCATTGGCGTTCATAGCGACATCCATGCCGCCGATCGAACCGCCGAAGATGAACATGGCTATGGCCGCCAGCGGCACGTTGGGGGCAAGCGCCACAACCAGCAGGCCGAAGCTGCCGATGAGACCGAACCAGCGCAGCACGGTGCGCGAACCATGCCTAGAGATCAGGTGGCCGCACCAAGTCATGGCTGTGACCGCGCCGGCGCCGAACAGCAAGATCAGCAGGCCAAGCGTAAATTTGCTGATATCCAGCCGGGTCAGGACCACCGGGATCTGCGGCGCCCAGGCGCCGGTCAGAAAACCATTGGCGAGGAAGATGGCCGCCACGGCCCATCGTCCACGAATGGCGGTCTGCATGATTTTTAGCGTGTCCATCGTGTAGAATCCGGTGCCAAAATAGCTTCGCGCGGCAAATTAGATCGATTCAATCCTCAGTCAAGCGCTCGTTCTTGAAAGTGCTTGGGCCAAGCTACTCGCTTGAACTCGAGGTTGGTGAGAGCCGATCGGTTAGTGATCCCTGGGGCGTCTTGCCTCGAACTCCGCCTTCTTGGCATCGGAGGCATCAGTCTGGTTGAGCGCCTGCCATTCGGCATAGGGCATGCCGTAGATGATCTCGCGCGATTGGTCCTTGCTGAGATCGACGCCCTCGGCCTCCGCGGCGTCGCGATACCAGTTGGAGAGACAGTTGCGGCAGAAGCCGGCGAGGTTCATCAGGTCGATGTTCTGCACGTCCGTGCGTTCGCGCAGATGCGCGACCAGCCGGCGGAAGGCGGCGGCTTCGAAATCGCGTTGTTGCTCGTCGCTGAGTTCCGTCATCGAAACCTCCTTACAGCGGCCCGGTGCGCGAGCCGAATCGTTTGACGTGATGTATATCGGGACGGCGGTTGATCGCGTCAACGATCGGCGCCAGCCGTTCGGCCCAGGCGACCGCATCCTTCCGACCGGCGATCAGGTCCTGACGGATTTCGATCAGCGCATGGGCAAAGCCGTTGACTATGGCATGCCTGAACATGGTGTCGCCGCGCAATGCGCCGTCATAGGGCTCGTTGTCGCCAACGATAAGGCTTTTGTCCTCGGCAAGCATTTCGATCAGCGGTCGCGCCACCCGGTCGTCGCGATCCCACAAGACACCAACATGCCAAGGGCGCACGAAACCCTGCATGAATGGGGTGAAGGAATGTACCGAAAAGATGAAGGGCGCGCTTGCGGAAGCCTGTGCCACCGAGGCGATCATAGCGCCGACCGCATCGTGATAGGGCCGATAGAAGCGGTCGAGCCGCCTTTCACGTTCTTTCAAGGCAAGTGGGTAATTTCCCGAAACGACGGTGCCGTCATAGAGTTGGCGGATCAGCGTCGGATCGTCCTCGCCGCGATTGGGATCGATCAGAAGTCGCGAAAAATTGGCGAGTACCGCCGGCACGCCGAGCAAAGCTGCCAGTTCGCGCGTCACCGTCTCGACACCGATGTCGTAGGCGATATGGCGATCGAATTCCGCCGCCGGCAAACCGAGGCTGCCATACTCTTCCGGCAAGTCGCGACGGGCGTGGTCGGCCAAAAGCACGATGCCTCGCTTGCGGTCGCCCTCGACGATGTCGAAAGGCGCGAAAACTGTGGATCGGGTCATCGGCGGGAAATGGTCTGTTCGCTGGCTTCCGGGGAGGATGGTATCGTCATTCCACGAAGGGGATGATTACGCAATGCCGTCGTTTGGCCCGGTTTCTGCGGAATTCTGGCGGAAGGCAAAAGATCGGGCGCTGAAGCCTTTCTAAATCGATTGGAATTGAGCAAAAGGGCGCGTTGACATGCGCCCGGACTTTTCCGAAAAGGGGCGTTGAGAGATGCGAATGTGGTTCTTGAGGGATTTCAGGATGGGTTCCGCCGGCAGGCCGCGCGTGCGCTATGCCTTCGCCATGCCGCTCCTCACCCTTGCTGTGGGCCTCGGCGCGATGGTTGCGGCTTCGCCGGCGCGCGCCGATTTCCGTGTCTGCAACGCCACGCAGAACCTGGTCGGCGTCGGCATCGGCTATCGCGCCAAAGCCGGCTGGATCACCGAAGGCTGGTGGCACATCGAGGGATCGAGCTGCAAGACGCTGATCGAAGGGCCGCTGTCATCAAGATTTTACTATCTTTATGCAGAAGACGCCGAGCGCGGCGGGCGCTGGGATGGCCCGATCAACATGTGCGTGGCCGAAAAAGAGTTCAAGATCGCCGGCGTTACCGATTGCGTCGCCCGGGGCTTCCAGCGCGCCGGATTCCAGGAATATGACACGGGCGAGCAGGCAAGCTGGATGGTCCAGCTGACCGATGACCCCGCAACGGGGGGCGTTCCAGCCGCCCCGGGAACAAACAGTCAATGAGACGCAGCCGCAAGGTCAAGATACTCGCCACTATCGGTCCGGCCTCCTCCTCCGAGGACATGCTGAAGAAGCTCTTCGAAGCCGGCGCCGACGTGTTTCGCATCAATATGAGCCACACCGATCATGAATTGATGCGCACACTTGTCGGTCGCATCCGCACCGTCGAGACAGCGGTCGGCCGGCCGATCGGCATTCTCGCCGATCTGCAGGGGCCCAAGCTGCGGGTCGGCAAGTTTGCCAACGGCAAAGAGACGCTGACACTCGGCCAGACCTTCACGCTCGACGACAATCCCGAGCCCGGCAATTCGACCAGGGTCTATCTGCCCCACCCGGAAATCCTGAGATCGGTCGAGGCCGGTCACCGCCTTTTGATCGACGACGGCAAGCTCGAGCTGAAGGCGGTGAAGAGCGACGGCAAGGCGATCGTCTGCATCGTCGTCGCCGGCACCAGCATCTCCGACAAGAAGGGCGTCAGCCTGCCCGACACCGACCTGCCGGTCGGCGCGCTGACCGAAAAGGACCGCAGGGATCTCGATGCGGTGCTGGCCACCGGCGTCGACTGGGTGGCGCTGTCATTCGTCCAGCGTCCGGAGGATTTGGCGGAAGCGCGCAAGATCGCGCGCGGCCGGGCGCTCATCATGGCCAAGATCGAAAAGCCTCAGGCCGTCGCCCGGCTGCCCGAGATCATCGAACTTTCGGATGCCTTGATGGTTGCCCGCGGCGATCTCGGCGTCGAAATGCCGCTCGAAGCCGTGCCCGGCATCCAGAAGCAGATCACCCGCGCCGCGCGCCGCGCCGGCAAGCCCGTGGTGATCGCCACGCAGATGCTGGAATCGATGATCACCGCGCCGGTTCCAACCCGCGCCGAGGTGTCGGACGTCTCGATCGCCGTGTTCGAAGGCGCCGACGCCATCATGCTCTCGGCCGAGTCCGCGGCCGGCGCCTACCCGGTCGAGGCAGTGGCGATGATGAACCGCATCGCCAGCAAGGTCGAAACCGACCCGACCTATGCAGGCATCATCAATGCGCAGCGCTCGGAGCCGGAAGCGACCGGCGCCGACGCCATCTCGCTCGCCGCCCGCGAAATCGCCGAGACGCTGAAACTGTCGGCGATCATCAGCTATACGGCGTCGGGCACGACCGGCCTGCGCGCCGCACGCGAGCGGCCGCAGGTGCCGATCGTCGCGCTGTCGCCTATCGTCAACACGGCGCGGCGGCTGTCGCTTCTGTGGGGCACGCATTGCGTCGTCTCGCCCGACGCCATTGACCTCGACGACATGGTCGACCGCGCCTGCCGCATCGCTTTGGACGAGGGGTTCGGCAAGCCGGGCGATCGGGTCATCATCACGGCCGGCGTGCCGCTGAGGACGCCTGGCTCCACCAACATGCTGCGCATCGCCTATGTCGGATCGGACGTGCAGGCCAGAGGCTAATGCAAGTCGCCCAAAATGCGCAGCGATCTTGGGATGAAAACAGACATCCAAAGCGCGTCGCATGAATCTCTTCAAACGCGACGGGCTTTTAAGCCGCTCAACGGCGAATTCACCAAGCTGACGCCTTGCCTCTATGGGACCATGAGCGCAGCGACTTACTGGCTGCGACCGAATCAAGTCGGTGAGGCGACGGCGAGTACGATCGAGATTATCAGCAAGAGCGGCCCCATCCATTTGAAATGGCTGGGAAGGCGTGCCAACCAGGCCCGTTGTCCAGCCTGGGGTTGGTTTGGCATCTGGAGAAACCCGTAGCCGATGCCCGACATCCATAGGCCGACGCAAAACATTATAAATTCATCGATATAAGCTGCAATCATGACAGCCCAACTCTCCTAATCCTGGACAGGAAACCACACGTGGCGCTCACCGACAAGCAGCGCCGAGATAGGTGAAGCGAGATTGCAATGGCATGACCACCGCAAGAGGACAACAGTTTGAAATTACCGTGGCAGCGTCGCAGTCGAGGCGCACTGGCCTGCCGGTATTAAATACCTTCGCCGGCAAGTTCTTCCGAAAGCGTGCCGACCTGATCCTGGGCGCTGCGCATCATCGGGTAGATACTGAGCACGCGCTGCCAGGCTTCCAGCGCCGACTGCTTGTGGCCGGTTACGGCCATGATCTGCGCCAGGCCGGACAGTGCGCCAAAATGGCGCGGCTCGAGCTGCAGCGTGCGGTCGATGTCCGCCATCGATTTCCCAAAATTATGCATCATGAAATGTACGGTGGCGCGCCGGTTCCAGCCTTCCGCATAGGCCGGTTGCAAGGTCACCACCTGGTCGAGGAAGTCGAGCGCCACGTCGAACTTTTTTTCTTCGGCCGCCTTTTGCGACCATTGCATCATCAGGTCGATCGAGGCGCTGCCGGATTGCGACCACTCGTGCGAGATGCGCGCGGCGATGCGCTCGGCGGCCTTTTCATTGCGCTCGCGCTTCAGGTCGACAAACAGCTGGTCGAGCCTTGCCTCCCTGGTCGTGGCAACCGGAGGGGCGACCGCGTCGTCCGCTTGAGCCGGAAGCGAGGCGGAACCGAAAAGAAAAAGCGCCGCGAAGAATGCAAAGAGAATCCGCATGACCGGAATCTAACCCCGGACAGCAGATCGTCAAACTGAATTTAGCGTGAAAGGGCCGGCAGGCCGGCAAATCCTGCAAGCGCGGAGGCAGGCGCCCCCACGCGAAAAGACTCAGCCCTGGCGTGCCTTGTAGCGCGGAGCGGTCTTGTTGATGATGTAGACGCGGCCCTTGCGGCGAACCAGCTGGTTGTCGCGGTGACGCGCCTTGAGCGCCTTGAGCGAATTCTTGATCTTCATGGTCTTGCCCGTCGGTCTGGGCCCGCTTGGGCCGAATTATTAAGGCGCGCTCGGAAAGCGCGCCTCTCAACTTGTGCGTGGCTCATAAACGAGGAGCCTTGCCCGTGTCAACCGCAGCATGCTTCATGGATGAAGCCAGTGTGGCGGATTTTGAGTTTCTGCTCTATCTACGGCAGTAGAGGGGCGCCCCCTAGCCTCAACGGTGACGGCTCATTCGCGTAAAATGGCCCATCTTGCGGCCGGGGCGCGCTTCGGCCTTGCCGTAGAGATGCAGCATCAGATCGGGCTCGGCGAGCAGGGCCGGGACGCGCAGGACATCGTCGCCGATCAGGTTCTCCATGACGCAGTCGAGATGGCGGCCGGGATTTCCCAGCGGCAGGCCGGCGACGGCGCGAATGTGCTGCTCGAACTGCGAGACAATGCAGGCGGCTTCCGTCCAGTGGCCGGAATTGTGGACGCGCGGCGCGATCTCATTGGCCAGCAGCGCGCCGTCGGCAAGGACGAAGAACTCGATGCCGATGACACCGACATAATCGAGCGCCGCAAGTATTTTTGCCGCCGCCGCCTGCGCTGCAGCGGCGGTTTCGGACCCTATCCTGGCCGGCAGGGTCGAGCGGTGCAGGATGCCGTCACGGTGGACGTTTTCTGCCGGATCGTAGGCGGCGAGCGAACCATCCATGCCGCGCGCCGCGATCACCGAAATCTCCCGTTCGAAGTCGACGAAGGATTCGAGGATCAACGGCACGTTGCCCATCGCCTCGCAGATGCCGGCAAAGCCGCCCGTTTCCATGTTGCGGAACACGCGCTGGCCCTTGCCGTCATAGCCCATGCGCCGCGTCTTCAATATGCCGCTGCCGTCGAACTTTTTCAGCGCCGCCGTCAACTCGTCGTCATTGTCGACGGGACAGAAATCTGCCGTGGGAATGCCGATGCCGTTGAGGAATTTCTTCTCCGCCACCCGGTCCTGCGCCACTTCCAGCGCGCGTGCCGGCGGATAGACCGGGACTGTGACGGCAAGCACGCTGGCGGCCATGACCGGCACGTTCTCGAACTCATAGGTGACGACGGCGCTGACTGCCGCCAGTTCGGCGAGCGCAGCCGTGTCGTCATAAGCGGCGGCAATCTGCCGGTTGGCGACCTGTGCCGCCGGGCAATCCGGCTGCGGCTCCAGCACGACCGTGCGGTAGCCGAGGCGGGCGGCGGCCATGGCCAGCATGCGGCCGAGCTGGCCGCCGCCGATGATGCCGATGGTCGATCCGGCAGACAGACTCATGGCGTGTCCGTGGGCTCTGCGGCGACCTTGGCGGTCTGGGCGGCGCGCCAGGCATCGAGCCGGGCGGCGAGCTTTTCGTCGGTCAGCGCCAGCACGGCCGCGGCCAGAAGGGCGGCATTTGTGGCGCCCGCCTTGCCGATGGCCAGCGTGCCGACCGGGATGCCGGCCGGCATCTGCACGATAGAGAGCAGCGAGTCCTGTCCGGAAAGCGCGTTCGATTCTACCGGTACGCCAAAAACGGGAAGCGGCGTCATCGCCGCCGTCATGCCCGGCAGGTGCGCCGCACCGCCGGCGCCGGCGATGATCACCCGAAAACCGGCGGCCTTGGCGCCCTTGGCGAAGTCATAGAGCCGGTCGGGAGTGCGATGAGCCGAAACGATCAGCCGCTTGTGCGGGATGCCCAGTGCCTCCAGCGTTTCGGCGGCGTTGCGCATCGTCGCCCAGTCGGACTGGCTGCCCATGATGATGGCGACGTCGGCGCGGTGATCGTCCAAGCTTCTGCTCCCGGCGGCAAAGGCGCGCATTAGCGGAATTCGGGATCGACGGCAAGCATGCGATGCCTTTGCGCAGCATTCGGGCGCAAGGCGCCATCGTTCCCTAATCCGGCCAGCGCAAGGCGCCGGCGCTATCCTTGCGAGCCGACTTCATGGCATCCGCAGGACGGTCACTTGCGCTCAACACTTCCCGCAGGCGCTCGGCTACGATCTCCGCCTCGCCAGGATGAAGGTTGCAAGGGTCGAGGAAGAAGTGACCGCGCTCGACCTCGTGGTTGCGGACGATAACGGGAGGCGAACCTGCCGCCAGCGCCGAGGCAAGGCCAGCGGCGGTGAACCTGCTTTCGGGCGTAACAAACACCTGCAGGCGGTCGAGCGGATTGCTGGTCGGATCGGGAATGATATGCGCGGCGATACCGGGCAGCCCTTGCAATGCGTCTCTCCACAGATGCAAAGCCACTTCTTCCCGCTTGCGGATGCCGGCATGGTCGCGCCGCTCCCAGGCCTCCAGGGCGGCCATGGTGCCGGCGATGCTTTCCTTGCCGATTTTCATCGCCCGCGCAACGCCACGATTCTGCAGATAGGCGGCCCGCACCAGATCCTTGCGCCCGGTGACGATGCCGCTTGTCGGTCCGCTGAGGAATTTGTGCCCGCTATAGACGACAACGTCGGCGCCGCGTGCGAGAAAGCCGCGCAAATCGTATTCGGAGGCGGCGTCAACGATCACCGGGACGCCCCTGGCATGGCAGATTTCACAGAATTCCTCGAGCGAAAGCATGCCGTATTGCACGGTGTGATGCGCAACGACATAGAGGCCTGCCGCGGTACGGTCGTGGATCGCCTCGCGCACATGATAGTCCTGCGTCACGCTGACAGTGCCGGCCGGTACGGCCCTGGCCCCGGCAAGCCGGATCGACTGGTCGATCGGCGCGCCGTAGTTGACGATGTGGCCGAGTTGGACGATGACCTCCGACTTGAGGCTTTCGGTGTCGTCCGGCAGCCGCTCGATCGCCAGAAGATTGGTGCCGGTCATTGTACCGGCAATCGCCATGGTGATGCCGCTGGCGCAGCAGGCCGTGATGAAGCCGGCCTCGCCTCCGGTGAGGCGCGCGACGACCGTGCTTGCGGCGCGTTGCAGGTCGTCCATCTCCACCCACTGCGACGCGATCTCCGACATCGCGGCGATCGCTTCCGGGACGATGATCGAGGCGCCGAGCGCTGTCATCGTGCCGGAAACGTTGATGATCGGGCGGAGGCCGAGCCGTTCGCGAATTGTCGTGTTGGAGCCGTTTGGCGAATAGGTTTTCATTTTTGCGGATCCCATTTGGTACACATCAGGCGGCGATCTCGACCACCGCCTCGATTTCGACAGTGATGTTGCCCGGCAATGAGCCGACACCGATCGCCGAGCGGGCGTGCCCGCCGATATTATCAAAGACAGCGGCGAAAAGATCGGAGCAGCCGTTGACCACTTTCGGATGGTCACTGAAGGTCGGGATGGCGTTAACGAAGCCAAGCAGCTTGACGACGCGCACGATGCGGCCGAGGTCGCCTGCCGCGGCGTGCATGACGGCGAGCAGGTTCAGGCCGGTGAGACGGGCATGCCTATAGGCCTCCTCCACCGTGACGTCCTCGCCCACCTTGCCCGTACAAAGCGTGCCGTCGGCGCGCAACGGCCCCTGGCCGGAGAGGAAGATCAGCCGCCCGCTTTCGGCGTGGGTGACGAAGTTGGCGATCGGCGCCGGCGGCTCGGGCAGCGTCAAGCCCAATTCGGCGAGCCGGATGTAAGGCGTCATGAAAGGCTCCTTGCGACAGCTTTCGCCGTCCGATGTCAGAAATGCGAGGCACGAAACCGCGCCAGGAAACTGCGGAGACGCTCATTGTCGATCTCGGTGCCCAGAATCTCGGCAGGCGGGCCTGCGGCGCTGACGCCGCCATCCGCCATGAAGACGATGCGGCTCGAGGCGTCGCGCGCAAAGGCCATCTCGTGCGTGACCATCACCATCGTCATGCCGTCCTCGGCCAGGCTGCGCACGACCTCGAGCACCTCGCCGACGAGTTCCGGGTCGAGCGCGGATGTTATCTCGTCGAGAAGCAGGATTTTCGGCTCCATCGCCACCGCCCGGGCGATGCCGACACGCTGCTGCTGGCCGCCGGAAAGCTCGGCGGGCAGGCTGTCGGCCTTGTGGGCGAGGCCGACCCGGCCGAGCCAGTGCTCGGCAATGGCACGTGCTTCGGTACTGCTCTTGCCGCGCACCTTGCGCAGGCCAAGCATGATGTTGCCGGCCGCCGTCAGATGCGGAAACAGATTGAAACTCTGGAACACCATTCCGGTTTCGGCGCGCATCTTCGCCAGGTCGCGCTCGCTGCGGCGCTGGCGTGTTCCTGTGTCGCGGAAGCCGACCTCCTTGCCGTCGATGCGGATGGAGCCGCTGTCGTAGCTCTCCAGGAAGTTGACGCAGCGCAGCAGCGTGGTCTTGCCGCTGCCGGAAGGTCCGATGACAGTCACCACCTCGCCGCGTGTCACCTGCAGGCTGACGGAGCGCAGGACCTCGACGGATCCAAAGGATTTGGAAACCTCGGAGACATCGAGAAGCGCCGGATTGGCGGGCGGGGTGATGAGCATATTGCTATTCCCGGATAAAGGAGAAACGCCGCTCCAACCGTCGGCTGGCCAGGGAGAGGGCGTAATTGACGACCAAGTAGATGACCGCACCGAGGATGTAGAGCGGCATCGCCTCGTAGGTGCGGCCGATGACCTGGTTGATGGCGTGCATCAGGTCGGTGATGCCGAGCAGCGAGACCAGCGCGCTGCCCTTCACCGCATCGGTGACGCCATTGATCCAAGGCGGCAGAAAGCGCCTGAACGCTTGCGGGAAGATGACATAAGCCAGTCGCTGGCGAAAGGTCAGCCCGATCGCCATCGCCGCTTCGGACTGCCCCTTCGGTATGGAACCGACCGCACCGCGCAGATACTCGATGACCTGCGCCGTCTTGAACAGGGTGAGTGCTAGCACGGCTGCCCAGAAGGATTCCAGATGGATGCCGACGGCAGGCAGGCCGTAATAGACGAAGAAGATGAGCACCAGGATCGGAATGCCGCGTATGGTGTCGCTGAAAATCCGCACCGCCCAGCGCAGCGGAGCCGGGCCATAGACAAGGCCGACGCCCATCATCACGCCGGCGACGAGCGACAACACCACGACCAGCAGCGACACCCATAGTGTCACGGCAAAACCCTGGGCCAGGAAAGGCAAGGCATAGGCGATCTGGCCAAGCATCCTAGTGCGCCGCCCTGAACCGGCGCTCGACAAGCCGAAGCGCATAAAGAAGCGCATAGCCGGTCAAGAGGTACATCGCCGTCACTACAAGATAGACCTCGACGATGCGGAAGGTGTTGAAGTTGATCCACTGGGCGCCGTAGGTGAGCTCGGGCACCGAAATGACCGAGGCAACGGACGTGTCCTTGAACAGCGATAGGAACGTGTTGGAAAGCGCGGGCAGCGTTATCCGCAACATCGTCGGCAGGCGCACATGGACCAGCCTTTGCCAGGGCGTCAGGCCGATCGCCTTGCCGGCGTCGAGCTGTCCGCGCGGAACCGCTTCGAGCCCCGAGCGGAACACCTCGACCAGATAAGCGCCGCTATAGAGCGACAGCGTGGCAATGAATGAGGTCTGCGCGCTGTAAGCGATGTTGACCACCGTCGGCAGGCCGTAGAAGACGAGATAGACGAGCAGGATCAGCGGCACGTTGCGGATGAACTCGACATAGGCGGCGATGACGGTCCGCACCGCACGCCCGGCCGACACGTACCAGACCGCCAGAAGCAGCCCGATGACGATGCCGATCGCGATGGAGATCACGGCCAGCTCGAGGCTGAGCAGCAGCCCTCCCCAGAGCTTGTCGAAATGCCGCCAGATCAGGTTGAAGTTTAGGGTATAGCCCATGTGTCCCTGTGATATCGAGGGCCGTCGACGAGAAGGAGGCGG
The DNA here is from genome assembly GCF_053850215.1 of Mesorhizobium sp. f-mel. Lineage (NCBI taxonomy): Bacteria > Pseudomonadati > Pseudomonadota > Alphaproteobacteria > Hyphomicrobiales > Phyllobacteriaceae > Mesorhizobium > Mesorhizobium sp. f-mel. The sequence continues at coordinate 19,216 of NZ_JBSPTO010000006.1, read as the reverse complement.
AAGGGCGCGGCCCTTCCGCCAGCTTGCATCAGATGACCGGGAAGCCGGGATGGCGCGCCGGCGGCTCCTGTCCGAAATAGTCCTTGAATGCAGCGTCATAGAGCGCCGTCTCATGGCCGAACATGGCGGTGGTGAAGGTCGTGTTGACGAAGGTCAGCCAGTCGAGATCGCCTTGCCGAAGTGCGGCGCCGTAAAGCATCGAGAACCAGCTCTTGCCGGCATCGAAGTATTTGTCCGGATTACGCGAGGCGAGCCAGCGGACCGTCGACAGATCGACGGCGGCGCCGTCGACGCGCTTCGATTCCAGTGCCTGCAGCACGTTGGCCTGCGTGTCTATCTGCATCACCTGCGCCTCCGGCAGGACGATTCGCACATTTGCCTCGGCATCGACGTTCTGCAGGATGGAAATCCGTGTCGCCGAACCGCCGGCAAGCAGCTTGTCGAAGGTCTTGTTTTCGGCGTTCGGAAGGGTCAGCAAGGCGATGCCTTCGACGTAATAGGGCCGGGAGAAGTGGATCAGCTGCGAGCGCTGGGCGGTCATGGTCATGAACTGGATCGAGATGTCGACCTTGTTGGTGGTCACGTTCGGAATGCGCTGTGCCGGATCCTGCATGACGAATTCGACCTTGGTCGTATCGTCGAAAAGCCCCTTGGCAAGAATGCGCCCCATGGTGATATCCATGCCGACCAGCTCGCCGGCATCGTTTTCGAAGTGCCAGGGCGCGTTGGTGCTGCCGGTGCCGACGATCACCTTGCCGCGCTCAAGAACAGTGCGCAGCAGGCTGTCCGGTGCAGCTTGCGCTGCCGCCTTCTGAACATCGATCGTTGCTGCTGCGCCCACCACTCCGGCCGTTGCAAGCCCTGCCATTCCCAGTTTCAGAAATTCACGTCTTTTGGATGTGTCGTTCACGGCGACCTCCTTCGTGTTGTGTTCCCCTTGCCGATACATGCGTCAGTGATCTGCTGGATTGTCTCTTACAAAAGACACATGTATCCTGTACAAGACAGATACTAACATCAGGAATCTGTAATGCAAGATGGCAATGCCTTGGTAGCGCGGTCGGAAGCTGGTCCGGACGAAGACAAGATTGCGAGCTCCCGCGAGAAGGGTCTCAACCGGGTGCTCCATATTCTGGAGTTTCTTCACGCGAACCAGCGAGCGATCGGGATTGGGGATCTCGCCAAAGGAGTGAATGCGCCGCGCTCGACGATCTACACGCTTGTGCGCTCGCTCGTGGATGCGGGCCTGCTGGAAATGGCCGGCGACGGCAATCGGGTCTATTTCGGGAAGAAGCTTTATCTCTACGGAATGGACTATGTGCGCGGCAACGACTTGCTCAGGAGAGGGCGTCAGGAAGTCGACAATCTGTCGCGCGAGACAGGCGAAACCTCTGAATTGTGCATGCTGCAGAGCGGCCGCTATACGATTGTCCATTCAAGCCCGGGCACCAGGCCGTTCCGGATCAGTTCGGCCACAGGTCTGCAGATACCGCTTCCCTGGACCGCGTCCGGGCGATTGCTTCTCGCCGGTTTCGAACGGGCCGTGATCGAAGACATGGTGTCTGAGGATGATCTCGTTCTGCCGGACGGCCGCAGATTGTTGCTGGACGACTTCATAGAAGATATCGTCACGGCCGGGGCTGCCGGCTACTGTGTGACCTCCGGTCTTGTCGACGCCTATACAAAATGCCTGGCCGCGCCGGTCTTTTCAGCTGCCGGCAAGGTCGAGGCGACGATATGCTTGGTGGTTCCCATCGACACTTCCGAGGAGAAGACCGGCCATCTCATTGCCCTGCTGCGCGAACGCGCCGCAAGGCTTTCGATCGCGGGATGAGCAGGATTTGCCGCGACGGTAAGTCGATTCTCTCACGCGATGATGTCGGGGATGATCCGGTCTTCCAGCGCCATCAGCCGGTCTTTCAGGAAAAGCTTTTTCTTCTTCATGCGCTGGATCTGCAGAGGGTCGCAGCCGATGGCGATCATCGCGTTGATCGCCGCGTCAAAATCGGCGTGCTCTTGCTTCAGCCGAGAATATTCGAGGCGGATATCGGCCTGTTCCTGTTCGGACATTATCTACCGTCTGCACGTCTGCGGCGCCCAAAAATGGGCCTGATTGGGCGGGGCCGGAGGTATCTTGCACCGGCGCGCAGCCAATACCACATTTCGTATTGTCGTGGAATGCTACCACGCAGCATTCGACATCGATGCCCGATAGTGGCACACTGTCATTATGCCGTCACAGAAGCGAGCCTGCGGTGGACGCGCCTTGACGGCTGCAATCGAGGAAACCATGAAAGGGAGAACCAATCATGTCTCTTGCATCCCATCTTGATGAGCTGCAGCGGAAACACGGCGACATCGAACGCGAAATCGATGATGCGATGAACCATCCATCGGTCGACGACCTCGAAATCGTGAATCTCAAGCGGCGCAAGCTGGCGCTCAAGGACGAGATTGAAAAACTGAGGGCGAAACGGACCACGCACTGACGCTCTTCTACAGCGCCGCGCGTCCTTTGGACGCGCAAAGGACGCTGTAGTGCTTCTGATTTGGCGCATGACCCTTTCCGAAAATCGATTCCGATTTCGGGGTCATACGTAGGGACAGTTGCGCGCTTTGCGCGCGACCATCTTCTCCGGTGGCAACCAATGCCGCCGGAGCGTTTCTTTATTTATCCGGCGGTCGATTTGACAGGTCTGCCTGCCTGTCGCCATTGACAAGCCATCTTTGCTCCTCCACCTCATGCCGGGACCTTCTACGGCGCCGCGCGTCCTTTCGGACGCGCAAACGACGCTGTATTTTGATTTTTGCGCATGATTGTTTCCGGAAACTGATTCCGGAATTCGGCGCTAACAAAGGGCAGCCGGCCATGACCGGATATTTTTCTTCACCCTTCCCGCGCCGTACATCGGTCGGTGTCGATGTCGGCGGCGTGATGGTCGGCGGGGGTGCGCCTGTCGTCGTTCAGTCGATGACCAACACCGACACCGCCGACGTCGACCAGACAGTCGCTCAAATTGCGGCGCTGCATCGCGCCGGCTCCGAGATCGTGCGCATCACCGTCGATCGCGACGAGAGTGCTGCCGCCGTGCCCGCCATCCGCGAGCGGCTCGAACGGCTCGGCATCAACGTGCCGCTGGTCGGCGATTTCCATTATATCGGCCACAAGCTGCTCGCCGACCACCCGTCTTGCGCCGAGGCGCTGGCCAAATACCGCATCAATCCGGGCAATGTCGGCTTTAAGGACAAGAAGGACCGGCAGTTCGCGGCGATCGTCGAGATGGCGATCCGGTACGACAAGCCGGTGCGCATCGGCGTCAACTGGGGGTCGCTCGACCAGGAGCTTCTGACCCAGCTGATGGACGACAACCAGCGCCGAGGCTTTCCGCTGACCGCGCAGGAGGTAACGCGCGAGGCGATCGTGCAGTCGGCGATCCTTTCGGCCGAAATGGCCGAGGAGATCGGCCTTGGCCGCGAGAAGATCATCCTGTCGGCCAAGGTCAGCGGCGTGCAGGATCTGATCGCCGTCTACACCGAGCTTGCCACCCGCTCCAACCACGCGCTGCATCTCGGCCTCACCGAGGCCGGCATGGGTTCGAAAGGCATCGTCGCCTCGTCCGCGGCGATGGGCATCCTGCTCCAGCAAGGCATTGGCGATACGATCCGCATCTCGCTGACACCGGAGCCGAATGGCGACCGCACGCGCGAGGTGCAGGTGTCGCAAGAACTCCTGCAGACCATGGGTTTCCGGCAGTTCGTGCCGATCGTCGCCGCCTGCCCCGGCTGCGGTCGCACGACCTCTACCGTGTTCCAGGAACTCGCCCAGAATATCCAGGCGGATCTGCGCAAAAACATGCCGGTGTGGCGTGAAAAATATCCCGGCGTCGAAAACCTCAAGGTCGCGGTGATGGGCTGCATCGTCAACGGTCCAGGTGAATCCAAGCATGCCGACATCGGCATTTCGCTGCCCGGTACCGGCGAGACGCCGACGGCGCCGGTGTTCGTCGACGGCAGGAAAGCGGCGACGCTGCGCGGCCCTTCGATTGCCGCCGACTTCGAAAAAATGGTCGCCGATTATATCGAGCAGCGGTTTGGTCAACCTGGCAAGGCCGCGGCGGAGTAGGTCGATGCGGCGCTTCCCCTGGGCGACGCCGGTTTTGCTTGGTGGATTGGTTTTGCTTGGCGGGCTCGGCTGGGCGACAGCCGCCCACGCCGATCCGCCGCGCCCCGCCAAACAGCGGCTGCTCGACCGGGTTTGCAACCTGATCGAGGCCCATGCATATCAAAACGGCCTGCCCAAGGACTTCTTTGCCCGGCTGATCTGGAAAGAAAGCCGCTTCGATCCCAATGCGGTCAGTCCGGTCGGCGCCGAAGGCATCGCCCAGTTCATGCCGGGTACCGCCAAGATACGCGGCCTCGCCAATTCCTTTGATATCGAGCAGGCCATCCCGGCTTCGGCAAAATATCTTGCCGAAATGAAAACCGGCTTCGGCAATCTGGGCCTGGCCGCCGCCGCCTACAATGCCGGTGAAAGCCGGGTATCGCGCTGGCTGAGTTCCGGTGGCTTCCTGCCGATGGAGACCGAAAACTACGTTCTGGACATCATGGGCGAGCCGGCCGACAGGTTCACCGACATCGCCTATGCCGGCACCATCCAGCCGCTCGACAAGAAAGCGAGCTTCGCGGTCGCCTGCCGCAAGCTGCCGGTAATCAAGTCCAGAACCGTGGCCATGGCGTCGATCAATATCAAGCCGTGGGGCGTGCAGGTGGCCGGCAATTTCCGCCGCGCCGCGGCGCTCAGTCAATGGAACAGCGTGAAGCGCCGGTTTCCGGACTTGCTTGGCGGGCATGATCCGGTGGTCAGCCGGGTGCGCACGCCGATCGGCAGACGCGGCATCTATGCGGTCCGGATTGGCGCCGACTCCAAAGCCAAGGCCAACAACATCTGCCAGAAACTGCAAAGCGTCGGCGGTGCATGCATTGTGGTGCGGAATCGGTAAAGGCGATATGGCGGCCGCTTCGTCGGACCTGAAAGGGCTGGAAACATGACCGCCAAGATCATCCTTCTCAACGGCGTCGGTAGCGCCGGCGAGAGCTCGATCGCCAAGGCGTTGCAGACGATGACTACCGAGCCCTTCCTGCATGTTCAGATGGACGCATTCGTCGAGATGCTGCCCGAGGCCCTCCAGGACCATGCCGACGGTTTCGCCTATGAAGCGATCGCGAAAGACGGCAGGCCGCAGGTCGTCATCAAAACCGGGCCGGTCGGTGAGCGAACCATGCGAGGCATGCGGCACGCCATCGCGGCGATGGCGGCACAAGGCAACAACCTCATTGTCGATAATGTGCTGTGCGACGGCGAGATGCCGAAGTATCTGAGGTTGCTGTCGGATTTCGATCTATGCCTGGTCGGCGTCTTTGCTCCGCTGAACGTTCTCGAGGCTCGCGAAATCCAGCGGGCCGACCGCTTGCCGGGGCTGTCGCGCTGGCAATATGACCGCGTGCACAAGGATATCAGCTACGATCTCGAAATCGACACCAGCACGCTCACGCCGCTGGAGTGCGCCAGGCGCATAAAAGCAAAATTCCAGCTATAGGCCCACAATGACCGACCATCTTTACAGCGATCCCGACCTCGTCCAGTTCTATGATATCGAGAACGAAGGTGGCGTGGACTTCGACTATTGCGTCGGCTTTGCCAAGGACGCGGGCTCGGTTCTCGATCTCGGCTGCGGTACCGGGCAATTGGCCGCCGCGCTCGCCGATCGGCGCAGCGTGACCGGCGTCGACCCCGCGCCGGCGATGCTCGACATCGCGCGCCGCAGAGCCGGCGGGCAGAGGGTCGACTGGGTCGAGGCCGATGCGCGCAACGTCCGGCTCGGACGACGCTTCGATCTGGTGATTTTGACCGGGCACGCCTTCCAGGTGTTTCTGACGCCAGAAGATCGAGAGGCGGTGCTTGCCACGATCGCTGCTCATCTGGCTGCCGATGGGCGCTTCATCTTCGACACGCGAAATCCAGCCGCGGAGGAATGGCTCGAGTGGACGCCGGACCGGTCCGAACGGGAACTGAGTCATCCAGGATTGGGCACTGTAAGAGCGTGGAACGATTTTCGGCGCGATCCCGCTACCGGCGTCGTCACTTACTCGACCCACTACGCAATCTCCGATAGCGGGCGGGTGCTCAGCGCCGAATCGAAAATAGCCTTCCCGGTAAAGGAAAGCCTTGCGCAGATGCTGGACGAGACCGGGCTGGTCGTCGAAGCATGGCTCGGCAACTGGCGTGGCGAGCCATACGGTCCGACATCGCCGGAAATCATTCCGATCGGCCGGTTGCGCTAGCCCGGACGTTGCTTCGCCTTGAGCGGTTCCCCATCCTTTGACGTGACCGACTGAGCACGCGGATAATACGAAGACATAACCGGCCAATTGCGGCGCTGCGCTCGCGACGTGCCCACCGATGCAACTCGTGAGCATCGCGCAGATTTGGCTGTTCTGAACGCATCGCGCACCTCCTCGCCGGTATTTTAGATGCTGAAGAGGAAATCATATTATGTATCGCGCGTGCCGATAATCTATGATAATTTCCGTTCATCTGTGACGAACTGGAATAGATGACATGGACCGGCCAGAAACGATGGGTGTGTTCCTGTCGGTTGTCGAGGAAGGTGATTTCTCGGCGGCGGCACGCCGGCTGCGGATGAGCCCATCGGCCGTCAGCAAGATCATCGGGCGGCTTGAGTCCCGCCTTGGCGTGCGATTGCTGCAACGCTCGACGCGGCGGATCAGCTTGACGGCGGAAGGCAGCACCTATGCCGATAGCGCTCGCCGTATCCTGAACGACATCAAAGAGGCTGAAATCGCGATTCAACCCGGCGCAGAACCGCGCGGCCGGCTGCGGGTCAGTCTTCCAAGCGCCTTCGGCCATCGTTTGATCGTGCCGATGTTACCGGCCTTCATCGATCGCTACCCTGCCATCGAGCTCGAGCTAATGTTCACAGATGCGATTGTCGACCTATTGGCTGAGGAAACGGACGTCGCCGTGCGCGTTGCCGCCCAGAGCGATTCCAGGCTGGTGATGCGGCGGCTGGCGCCCAATCACCGTGTCATTTGCGCGTCAGCTCGGTATCTCCAAAAACACGGTATCCCGATGACGCCAGGCGATCTTCAACATCATACATGTCTTGGCATCACATCACGCGGCGGCCTCAACATCTGGGAATTCGATGGCCCGGACGGTCCGCAAAGCATGCGTATCCGCAGCCCGATAGAGGCCAACAGCACGGAAGCGCTACGCCGGCTGGCGCTCGCCGGTGTCGGCATCGTCCGCATGTCGGAGATATTGGTTGGACCGGATATCAGAGTAGGCAGACTGACCGCATTGCTCACCGGATACAATCATCATGACGGACCACCAATCTGCGCCGTCTATCCGCCTGGCCGAATCCTGTCGCCGCGTGTGCGCGTGTTCGTGGATTTCCTGGCGGAACAATTCGCCAACCCTCCTTGGCTACACGGCGCGCCATAGGACGCGAGTACAACTTGGAACAGCGTCAGCTGTTGCGGGCCGCCACGAATTCGGCTGCCTGCTTCAGAAGCACGGCCTCGTCGCCATAGGGATGAAGCAAGGCGTGGGCCTGGTCGACGAGGCCCTGAAGCTGGCCCCGCGCCCAATTGGGGCCGTGCAGCGCCACCAGTGTCGCCTTGCCGGCGGCTGCATCCTTGCCGGTTGCCTTGCCCATCTGGTGCGCGTCCGCCGTCAGGTCGAGCAAATCGTCGGCAAGTTGAAAGGCAAGCCCGATCGCGGAGCCGAATTCCGCCAGTCTTTCACGGTCGGCCGCTGGCGCGCCGGCAAGGATTGCGCCCGCCTCGCAGGCGAAGCGGATCAGCGCGCCGGTCTTCATCGCCTGAAGCCGGATGATGCCGGCCTCGCCCGGCCTGATACGCTCGGCTTCGAGATCGAGCATCTGGCCGCCGACCATGCCGCCAGCTCCGGCAGCGCGGGCCAGCGCCAGCACCAGCGCCGCCCGTCGCTCGGCCGGCAGCATTGTCGCTTCGTCGGCAATGATGTCGAAGGCGAGCGCCAGCAAGGCGTCGCCGGCGAGGATAGCGGTCGCCTCGTCGAAGGCCTTGTGCACGGTCGGCTGGCCACGGCGCAAATCGTCGTCGTCCATGGCCGGCAGATCGTCATGGATCAGCGAATAGCAATGCACGCATTCGAGCGCCGCCGCCACGCGCAGCGCCGCCTCGCCGTCCGCGGAAAACAGCGCGGCGCTTTCCATGACCAGGAAGGGGCGCAGGCGTTTGCCGCCGTTCAGCACGCCGTGGCGCATCGCCTCCATCAGACGTTGCGGCCGCGCGATCTCGCCTGAAAGCGGGCGGTCGTCGAGCAGTCGCCTGAGCAGCGCCTCGACCGGACCTGTGCGCGCGACAAGCGCTGCCTCGAACGGCATTTGATCGTCTTTCGTCATGCCGGGGACGGGTAGCCGACACTCAGACGTTGCGCAAGAAGCCAAGCGCCATTATGCCGGGGGCAGGGAGCAGCATGGATGAGCGGCTTGGCGGAACCGATCGTCGATCACGAAACCGAAGGGCTGGACATGGTGAGGCCGAAACGCGGCAACCGCATCGGTCTCAAACGTTGGCCCCGGCACTGGGTCCGGCGCGGTATCACCGTCGCCGTCGTGCTGGCGCTGATGCCGGTGGTGCTGACCTTTCTGTATCTCCCGCCGTTCGTCCATCCGGTATCGACACTGATGCTGAAGGATCTGGCGACGTTTTCCGGCTATGACCGGCGCTGGGTCTCGATCGACGATGTGGCGCCGGCGCTGGCGAATTCGGTCATCATGTCGGAAGACGGGCAGTTCTGTTTCCATCGCGGCATCGACCTTGGCGAGTTGAGGGGCGTCGTCGACGATGCGCTGGCCGGCGAGATGACGCGCGGCGCCTCGACCATCACCATGCAGACCGTGAAGAACCTTTATCTCTGGTCGCGGCCGCTGGGCTCGGTCCGGAAAGTCGTCGAGCTGCCGCTGGCCGTCTATGTCGACATGGTGATGTCGAAACGGCGCATCATGGAAATCTATCTCAATATCGCCGAATGGGGGCCGGGCATCTATGGCATCGAGGCCGCCGCCCAGCACCATTTCGGGGTTTCGGCAAAACGATTGTCGCGTCGCCAGGCGGCGCTGCTTGCCGTCACCTTGCCGAACCCAATCGCGCGCAACCCGGCGAAGCCCGGACCGGGGCTGAGACGGCTGGCCGCGCTGATCGAGCGGCGCGCGGGCCGGTCCGGCGCCTATGTCGGCTGTCTGCGTTAGCTTAAAAAAATTTGCGGCGACGCTGGCCAAAACGGCGCAGGGCGTGTATAGGCACCCGACTTTCTCAGATTCCGGCCCCTGACGCGGCCCTTTCACGAGGGCAGCCGGGGCATTTTGACCATGTAATGGAGCATATCCATGGCCGTACCGAAACGAAAAACCTCTCCGTCGAAGCGCGGCATGCGCCGTTCGGCCGATGCCTTGAAGGCCCCGACCTATGTCGAGGACAAGAATTCCGGCGAGATGCGCCGCCCGCACCATATCGACATGAAGACCGGCATGTATCGCGGTCGCCAAGTTCTGGAGCCGAAGGAAAGCTGAGAACGCTTTCGACGGTTTTGTGACTCCCGCAGACCGGCCATCGCGCCGGTCTTTTTGCATTTGGCGGAGATGATCGCCCACTGAACCAATTTCAGAGAGCTCAGCAGCCGTACCGGACGGCAGCCGTGCCGGCTGACATTGTTATTTCGCACGGTCTTTGTCCGTGTTCGCGGTCGCGTACGAAAATTCTTGACGGCGAACGCCGAGCGAATAGAGAAGGTTGTCCAACCGGAGCCTTCTGATGTTCGGTGCCATCCCGCTGCTGATCGTGCCCTTCGTCCTTTATAATCTCGGGCTTCTGGGAATATTCGGCGGCGGCGACGATCCCTGGGCAAGCCAAATGTTCTCGATCCGCATGATGTCGGGCGGGGTGTTCTCGATGACGCTCGGCGATCTGATCGTGCTGATCGGGCTGCTTCTCTTCTTCATCGAAATCGTAAAATCGACGCGCACGACCAACGCCTCGATCATGGATCACCTGTTGTCGACTTTCGTCTTCGTGGCGTTCCTGGTCGAGTTCCTGCTGGTGAAGGGCGCGGCGCACTCGGTTTTCTTCACGCTGATGGTCATCGCACTGGTCGACGTCCTGGCCGGCTTCTCGGTGTCGATGCGAGCGGCCACTCGTGACATAAACATGGGCTAGAGGGGCCCGGCCTCAACAGCGCCGATGATTGCGCCGGCCTCGTCGCGGATCAGCACCCGCCGGCGACGGGCAGGACACGCCCGCGCCGGCACGTCGGAGACGCCGGCGATTTTCAGATAGATTATCGAAGATTAGAGCGCAGTGCGACGCGCAAAGGACGGTCTGCAATTTGAATCGCGAAAGCTTCTTTCCGGAAACCGATTCCGGCTTCCAGCATTATGCGCTGCGAACCAGCCCTATTTTTTCTTGGCGCGCGCCGGCTTCTTCACCGGAGCAGCCGGCGCATTGGCGAGGTCTTCCGCTTCTTTGGCAAGGCGGAGCGCCCTCAGTTTGTTGGTCTTTATCTGGCGGGCGTCGCTCTCGGCGACATATTCCGCCATCGCCTTCTGGCGAACCGTGGCTGCCTCTTCCTGCTTCTTGAAACGCAAATCGGCCCGCGCGCGAGCAGTATCCTTAGAGTTCTCAACCAAGGGCTTTTCCAATCCCGTAAATTATAGTTTTCATTCCTTTAATAGCAGAGCCGACCTGCAATGGGGAAAATATGTTGGTTAGGCGCGGGAATCGCACCTGGCGCCCGGCGCCTTTCGGGCGGCAATCGCCTCATATCCGGCCCGCAGGGTGGCACGCACGGTGGCATCCGGGGGCGTGTCGGAAGGCGTGCCCAGATGTTCGTGGCGCAGTTCGTCCATGAACTTTTCCCACATCGGCGGGCCGCCCTTCTCCAGAAGCTCGGCGCGGATCGAGAGCTCCTCGCTGACAGGCAGCCAGACGCGACCCCAGGCGCCGAGATGCGCCAGGATCGGCACCAGCGTGATCGCCATTTCGGTCAGGCTGTAGATTGCCTTCTGCTTGTGGGTGGGATCGTCAGCCCTGGTCAGCATGCCGAGCTCCATCAGCCGCTTCAGCCGGTCAGCGAGTATGTTGGAAGCGATTCCTTCCAGCGACCCGTTGAGCAGGTCGCGAAAGTGGCGTTTGCCGCCGAAAATCATGTCGCGAAGGATGATCAGGCTCCACCGGTCGCCAAACACTTCAAGCGACAGATTGATCGGGCACCCAGACCGGCGATCGATGCTCATGCGATTCTCCGTAGAAACCGGTTGCATTATCATATCAGTCTTATTATCGTGCAACTGATTGCAAAAAGCAATCGGTTTAGGAGGAGACTGCGAAGATGACGAAGGTAGTGGAACCGGAAATCGCGTCCCAGACATTTGGCGATCCCGCGCATCCACCGATGCTGCTGATTATGGGCGCCATGGCTTCGATGCTCTGGTGGCCGGAGGCGTTCTGCCGGAAATTGGCCGGCAAGGGTCTGTTCGTGATCCGCTATGACAATCGCGATACCGGCCGTTCGACCAAATATGCGCCGGGCGAACCGCCTTACACTTTCGTCGACATGGCGGACGACGCCATCCGCGTACTAGACAGTTATGGCATCGCGAAAGCGCATGTGGCCGGCATGTCGATGGGCGGCATGATCGCGCAGCTTGTCGCGCTGAAACATCCGTCGCGGGTCATCTCGCTTACGGCGATCAGCACTTCGCCAATCGGGATCGACACGTCGCATCTGCCAGGGATGACCGACGCCTATATGAAGCATTCCGCCGAAGGCGCGAAAGTCGACTGGTCGAACCGTGACCAGGTGGTCGACTTCATGGTCCAGGACGCGCACGCAATCGCCGGCACCGCGCGTCCATTCGACGAGAAGCTGACGAGGGCGTTCGTCGAACAGGATTACGACCGATCCGGCGGCTTCTTGAGCGCGACCAATCACTTCCTGCTCACGAGCGGTGAAGATCGGGGCGGTGAAGATCGGGGCGGTGAAGATCGGGGCGGCGAAGACTGCAGGGCTCGCCTGCACGAGTTGAAGGTTCCGCTCCTCGTTATCCACGGCACCGCGGATCCGATTTTTCCGGTCGAGCATGGCGCCGCTCTTGCAGAGGCGGTTGCCGGCGCGAGGCTTGTCCGCATCGAGGGCGGCGGCCATGAACTGCATCCCGACGACTGGGCCGCGATCGTTGATGCCGTCGTCACCCATAGCCAAGCCAAATAAGCGCGGAGCCGGACCTTGACACACTATCTCCGTGGCAATATTTAAGTAACCACTTCAGTATTTCAGCCCTCTGTAAAACCACGCAGCGGCGAACCACCAAGGAACGAGGGAAACAATGTCCTACTTCAAGCTCTTCCCCTTCAACAACGGTTAAGCCCGATGCTGCAAGATAGCGCCCAACTCGACCTGATGTTCCAGGCGCTCGCCGACCCGGCGCGGCGGCACATGGTGGAGCGGCTGTCGGGCGGCTCCGCCTCGGTCAGCCAGTTGGCCGAGCCGCTGGCGATGTCGCTGTCCGCGGTCGTCCAGCACCTGAACGTGCTGGAGGCGAGCGGCCTCGTCCGCACCGAAAAGCTCGGCCGGGTGCGCACCTGCCGGATCGAGCCGAAGGCGCTGAGGACCGCCGAACACTGGATCAACGAACGGCGCCTGAACTGGGAACAGCGGCTCGACCGGCTCGGCGCCTTTCTTGCGGAAACAAAGGACGAAACGGAAGGAAACTGAGGAGGCCAACATGAGCGAACGCTCCGTCGTCCATTCGACCATAGTGCTCGAACGCAGCTACGACGCTTCGCCGGCGCGGGTGTTCGCCGCCTGGTCCGATCCCGCCGCATTGCAGCGCTGGGGCTCGCCCGGCGAGGGGTGGGAAACCAGCATTGACTGCTTCGAGTTCCAGGTGGGCGGCATTGCGCTCAGCCGTTTCGGACCCAAGGGTGGCGAGAGTTATGTGAACGAGACGCGCTACCTCGACATCGTGCGCGACCAACGCATCGTCTCGGCTGGCGGCATGACCAGCAGCGGCCAGCGATTGTTTGTCGGCCTGCTGACGGTTGAATTCCGTCGAGAAGGCACAGGCTGCCGGCTGGTGATGACCGAGCAAGGCGCCTTTCTTGATGGCCATGATCAGCCCGAAAACCATCAGGCCGGCTGGAGCCAGATGCTCGACAACCTGCGGGCAGAATGCGCGTGAGCGCCGCAGCCCAAGCCAAGACCAGCAGAATTGGGAGGATAGTATGAAACTCTACTGCGGCATCGGTCCGAATTCCTACCGCGTTCGCATCTTCATGGCTGAGAAAGGCATCGACGTTCCGCGGGTTAATGTCGACCTCACAAAAGGCGAGCACAAGGCGCCGCAATTCCTTGAGCTGAACTCACTAGGCCAGATTCCCGTGCTCGTGCTCGACGACGGCACGGTGATCACCGAAAGTATCGCCATCTGCCGCTATCTGGAGGCGCTTCATCCGACGCCGGCACTGTTCGGCTCGGACGCGGTCAGCCAGGGCAAGGTCGAAATGTGGAACCGCCGCGCCGAGATCGAGATCTTCGGAACGATCGGCAGCATTGCCCAGCATTCCGATCCCATGTTTGCGGAGCGGCTCGTGCAGTTCCCGGCTTTCGCCGAAACGCAGCGAGAAGCCGTTCCGGCAAAGTGGGCGTGGCTCGACCGGGAGATCGCCGATGGCCGTCCGTTCATCGCCGGTGACCAGTACTCCGTCGCCGATATCACCGCCGCCGTCGCAGCGTGGCTTGGCGCTTTCTTCGGAACCGACATTCCGGACGCGCTCGTCAATGTCCATCATTGGCTCGACCGTGTTCAGAAACGTCCAAGTTGGAACGCTTAGGCCGCCCGACACTGTTTCAATGGGACGATGTGCGGCTCAACGCCAGCACCTGAATCCAAGGAGCTTTCGCCATGCCTGTCAAAAGCAGATCGGACTTGATCCGCAGTTACTTCGCCGCCTACCAGGCCAGCGACCGCAGCGTCATTGAGGCGGTGCTGACAGACGATTTCACCTTCACCAGCCCTTACGACGACGCCATCGACCGCGCGACTTACTTCGCGCGCTGCTGGCCAAACAGCACACTGTTCAAGTCGATCGCCGTCGAGAGGATTTGCGAGGACGGCAACGATGCTTTCGTTCTCTATCGCTGCGAAACGCTCGACGCCAAGGTCTTCCGCAACACCGAACTGCATTCGTTCCAGGACGGTAGGCTGCGCAGCGTCGAGGTTTATTTCGGCGCTACCTACAAGGACGGCGTTTTCGTCACGCAACAACTATTGAGCTAGCTCATCGGCTTGCCAGGCGGTAGGACCGAGCAGGGATGCCTTCTCGACAGCCACGATGATCTCGGCACTCGCAAGCATGGCACAGGCGAGCTGCTCGACGCGCTTTGTGCGCCACGGCCAAGACGTCACGGCGCAACTCAGTTTCCTGGCGAGCCAAGCTGCTCTGCATCCCAGAACTGGTCGAGCCAGATGTTGAGCTTCAGGAAGCCGGCATTGCTGACCGTATAGACGCGCCTTGTCCCTTCCGGCTTGGCATTGACCAGTCCGGCGTCGAGCAGCACCTTTAGATGCTGCGAAACAGCCGGACGCGAGACCGGCAACCCGGCGGCCAGTTCGTTGACGGTCTTCGGGCCGCGCCGGAGCTCTTCCAAAAGATAGCGCCGGTTGGGATCGGCAATCGCCATGAAGGCGTCGGAAAACATCATGCCTTATTTGTGAGGCAAACTTTTCTAAATCTCAACCGTTGGTTTCAGGCTTTCTGCGCGGATCGAGCCGCAATGCTTCCGGCGTGATCGAGCGCTCGGCCGGTTGCGTCTTGAAGGCGTCGCGGTCTTCGATCGGCACCGGCGCGCGCCGGCTGATGCGCAGCAGCGTATAGCCCGCCAGGCAAAGATGCGCGAAGGCCGTCGCAAGGAACAGGCCTTCCGGCCGCATCCAGCCCATCAGGCCGGCGGCCAGCAGCGGCCCGATCATCGTGCCGAAACCATAGAGCAGCAGCAGGCCGCCTGACACTTTGACGAAATCCTCGGCCCGGGCGTGGTCGTTGGCATGGGCCACGGCGATCGAATATAGCGTATAGGCAAAAGCGCCGTAGGCGGCGGTGCAGACGATGACGAAGACGCCGGAGCGCGGTTCGAACAGGAAGACCGCGAGGGCGAACAGCGCCGCGCCGAAGGCCAGGCCCGCCAGCACAAAGCGGCGGTCGGTCTTGTCGGAAAGACGCCCGGCCGGAAGTTGCATGGCTGCGCCGGCGACGACCACCAAGCTCATCATCAGCGCGATCTCGGCCGTGGAAATGCCGATACGGGCGCCATAGACGGCACCAAGCGTGCCCCAGGCGCCGTTGGCGATGCCGATCAAAACGCAGGCGATCGCCGACACCGGCGAATTGACATAGAGCCCCTTGACGTCGAGCGAGACGTCCTGCAGCGGCTTGGGGTGCGAAGCCGTCGACACCGCGGTCGGAATGAGCGATAGGCAGAACAGGATACCGGTGATCATGAACAGCGAGGCCGACTTCACGTCTCCGCCGGCAACGATCATCTGGCCGCCCATGATCGAGGCGTAGGTGACCATCATGTAAAGACCGAAGACGGTGCCGCGGTTCTCGTTGGTGGACTTCTCGTTCAGCCAGCTTTCGATGACCATGAAGGCGCCGGCCATGGTGAAGCCGGTGAAGGCGCGCAGCAGGATCCAGACATATTCGTCGATGATCAGGCCGGTGAGCAGTGCGATGATGGCTCCCGATGCCGCAAAGGCGCCGAAAGCGCGTACGTGACCGGCTCGACGCACGAGGCGCGGCGCAAAGAAGCAGCCGGTGACGAAGCCGCCGGCCCAGGCCGTGCCCATCAGGCCGAGCGATGCGGTCGAGAAACCTTCCAACTGGCCGCGCAGCGGCAACAGCAGCCCGTGCAGTCCGGTCGCCGCCAGCAGGAAAGCGGTGCCGCGAAGCAGCGAGAGGATCGGTCGGTAGCTTGCAAACATTTAGCTGATCCGGCTGGAATTTGGGGAGGGTCTGAAGATTCGAGCTTTTCGGCGGCGGGCGCTTCGGCTCTGGAAATTATCCGCGGCGGAACAGCGCCTCGGCCGCTGATTTGGTGGTGCTCTTGGTCTTGAGCTCGGCTTCGAGACGGGCGATCTCGTCGCGCAAGATGGCGATCCGCTCGGACAGTTCATCGACGGAAAGCAGCGACAGATCCTGCCCGATCTCATGCGGGCGGGCTTTCTTTTTGGGTTCGTCATCGAAGATCGCCATCGTCGCTCCTCGCTCATGCGCAAAAATTAACTGCTACCTCTGCGCGTCCAATTCGAACGCCCGACGCTGCAGTGGCCATTTGCCTGATTTGGCAATCAGCATACATAGGGCAGGGGCATGGATGCAAACAGTCGGCAAGAAAACCGGCAGCTGGAAAGAAACTGGCGAAGCGAGACGGGAAAATTCATGGCGAGTGGACAGAACAAAATTCCGGCGAAGATGACGGCCATTGCGATTTCGGAACCCGGCGGACCGCGAGTGCTGAAACCGGAAACGCGCGACGTGCCCGTGCCCGGTCCCGGCGAAATCCTGATCCGGGTGCGCGCTGCCGGTATCAACCGGCCGGATGTGCAGCAGCGCAAGGGCGTCTATCCGCCGCCGCCCGGTGCGTCGGACCTGCCGGGCCTCGAAGCGTCGGGCGAAGTTGCAGCTCTTGGCGACGAGATATCACGGTGGCGTGTCGGCGACCGGGTCTGCGCGCTGACACCCGGCGGCGGCTATGCCGAATACGTCAAGGTCCATGCCGGCAGCGTGCTGCCGCTGCCCGCCGGCTTTACCCACACGGAAGCGGCGGCGGTACCGGAAAACTACTTCACCGTCTGGCATAATGTCTTCGAGCGCGGCGGCCTGAAGGGCGGCGAGACGCTGCTCGTCCATGGCGGTTCGTCCGGGATAGGCACCACGGCGACCCAGCTCGCCTCGGCCTTCGGCGCCTATGTCATCACCACCGCCGGCAGCCAGGAGAAATGCGACGCCTGTCTGAAGCTTGGCGCCGACCGCGCGATCAACTACCGTGAGGAGGATTTCGTCGCGGCGGTCAAGGACGCGACCGGCGGCAATGGTGCCAACGTCATCCTCGACATGGTCGGAGGCGACTATGTGGCGCGAAACTACGAGGCCGCGGCGGTGGAAGGCCGCATCGTCCAGATCGCCACGCAGAGCGGGGCGGTGGCAAGCGCCGATTTCTCGAAGATGATGGTCAAGCGGCTCACCCACACCGGCTCGACGCTGCGGCCGCGCACCGTCGAATTCAAGGCGGCGATCGCCGCGGCGCTGGAGGCGCAGGTGTGGCCGCTGCTCGGCACCCGCAAGGTAGCGCCCGTCATGGACATGATCTTCCCGCTCAAGGAAGCGTGGCGGGCGCATGAGCGAATGGAGGACGGCGACCACATCGGCAAGATCGTGCTCGATGTCGGCTGACGGTCGGCAAACAAGCTGAACAAAGGCTTAATTGTGCAATGCAACAAACGCATTGCGGCCATGCAAAAGCGTCTGTTCAACTTTTCATCAACGATGCCTATTTGAGCGGCATCGAAACGATGGAGGACTACCATGAACCCGATCCGTGCTTTCCGTAACTGGCGCATGTACAATGAAACCGTGCGCGAACTGAACCGCCTGAACGCCCGTCAGCTCAACGACCTCGGCATCAACCGTGGTGACATCGAGAGGATCGCCCGCAAGGCGCTTTGATCTCAAGCGTGATCTCGCCTGAAAGCATCAAGCCGCTTTTTCGCGACGTGGTGCTTCGGTCCGAGATCATGCTTTAGAAGCCAGAGCCGCAGCAGACGGGTTTCCCGTCGCCGGTTCCGAGCCCGCTGGACCCTGTCCGGCGGGTTTTGTCGTTTTGAAGTCCGTGCAGCAGCAGCTGCGATGATCGATCGGTGCCACGAAGGCGCCGGCAAGATGCTGCAAAAAGCTCCACGCCCCCAGCGGCGCAACACTCCCACAAACTTCTGCATTCTCCGGTCCAGCAGCCATGCTTACGACAGTACCTTCCAAAACCGTTGCGAAACGGCAACGGAGTGGTTATATACGCAGCGAATTTCCCATTTTGGTGGCTCTAAAACCACCGCCCGCGCGGGAACGCGGGCGAACGAGAAGGATATCTCATAATGGCCAATACGCTGCTGATGCCAAAGGCGACCGCCGTCTGGCTGGTCGACAATACCGCGCTCTCCTTCGAGCAGATCGCGCAGTTCTGCGGGCTGCATCCGCTCGAGGTCAAGGCGATCGCCGATGGCGAATCGGCGCAGGGCATCAAGGGCATGGACCCGATCATGACCGGCCAGCTGACCCGTGACGAGATTGCACGTGCCGAGAAGGACCCGAACCATCGGCTGAAGCTGTCCGACCCCAAAGTGCGGGTGCCGGAATCCAAGCGCAAGGGTCCGCGCTACACGCCGCTGTCGAAACGCCAGGACCGGCCCAACGCCATCCTCTGGCTGGTGCGTAACCATCCCGAGCTGAAGGACGCGCAGATCGCGCGCCTCGTCGGCACCACCAAGTCGACGATCGACCAGATCCGTGACAGGAAGCACTGGAACTCGGCCAATCTGCAGCCGATGGATCCGGTGACATTGGGTCTCGCCTCGCAGATCGACCTCGACATGGAAGTCAACCGCGCCTCGCGTGGCCGCGAGCAGGCACAGCCGGCCGGCGACACGCTGCTGCCGGCGGCATTGACCGAGCGCCTCGTGCCGACAGCGGAGAAGCCAAAGGATGAGGATGCGGAGCTCGACGCCAACGCGGTCTTCGCCAAGCTTTCGGCGCTGAAGTCGAAGGACGAGGATAAGGACGACGAGGAGTAGGTGAGGGCACCTGCCTTCTCCCCTTGTTGTGGGAGAAGGTGGATTGGCGCGCAGCGCCAGACGGAAGAGGCCGTTGGAAGAAACGCCAACGCCGCGATCCGTCCAGCACCCCCTCAGCCAATCGAGCTTCGCTCGGCCACCTTCTCCCACAAGGGGGCTGTTGCACAGTTGCGAGCGGAATCTGGCGGCGGCGAGATTGCAGCGGTTGTTCGCTTGTTTGCGGGGGATTTGGCGTCTTGTTTGGG
>NZ_JBSPTO010000069.1:0-1552 GCF_053850215.1 Mesorhizobium sp. f-mel | reverse complement strand
GCGCGAGGGGAAACCCGGCAGCTGCTCGGTGCTCCTTGTTTCCGGTCGCTGCCAACGAGCCGACGCTGACCCCATGAAACGAGTTCGTAAAGGAGACGATGTTTGACCTGCCGGTCACCTGGCGAGCCAGCTTTAGTGCCGCCTCGACAGCGTTCGTACCTGTCGGACCGGGAAACTGTAATTTATATGTCAGACCACGGGGCTTTAGAATGTACCGTTCAAAAGCTTCCATGAAGGCCTTCTTGGCCGTCGTGGCAAGATCCAGCCCATGCACAATTCCGTCGCGCTCGATATAATCCAGCAACGCTTTCTTGAGGACAGGGTTATTGTGCCCGTAGTTCAGGGCGCCTGAACCTCCGAAGAAGTCAAGGTATTCCCGACCGTCTGCGGCGAAGAGGGCGGTGCCTACCCCGCGATCGAACAGAACCGGAAACGATCGGATGTAGCAGCGCACCTCAGACTCAAGGCGGTCAAAGAGCGCGAGACTTGTATCGTTTATAGGGGTGACCTGATCGTCCATGGGGCGTAATCCTTTCGACGGCAGCCTGCAAACGCTTCAGGCCGGTTCTTCATATTAGTTACGAGGTGAACGCGTGTTCGTTGCTCGAATCAATCCAGTGACCTTCTCAAGCTTTAAGTGTTCCGAAACCAAATCGGACTGCTGGCCTGCCGCCCTGGGCGCCAATCCTCTTCCGGAGGCCGAAGCCGATAGATAGAGACAGGTCACACGTTCCACGTTGTCCGGATCTTCGGGTACATTCGGCTCGCTGCACCTCAATCCAAAATAGCCAGCGGATTTTCTCGCAATTGATGATTGAGGCAGTGCCGCTTTTCGACTGCTCTAGCGTCGGGAGGGCTCCATCCCCGACGAAGCTCCTCGCTATGTGACGGCGGCTTTTGGATCAGCGCGGCGTTTCTAGATGTGCATGGGAGACCCCTTTTCCAAGCGGCAGCTATAACTGAGCGGACCGACATCCAACGTGTGACCATGATCTCCTAGAACGCGTCTTCCTTGGGTTAAGTTGTAATAAAATCTGCAATCATCTTGTTCCGGCGTGCTGAAGGTTTCTTTAAATTGATAGTGCCCCCTGGCTTAGATACCCGGCGAGCATGTGGGAGTGGGTATTAACCGGCTAGAACCGAGCGTGGTGCTGCCGACATGACCCGCGCGATGCATCCGGTCGCCGTCGAGGATGGTCCGCTCCGCCGCTCCACGCGCCATGCCTTCACAGCCAGTTGCACTGTCCTCAGGTCTTCTTCGTGAAGCGCGACGGATCGGCACTCATGAGGCGCTGGAGGACCGTGACTGCCGAAAGCGTTGGCTCGGCCTCGAGCCATGCCCGAATCCCGGGCGTCGTAAGGCTGCAGCATGCTCGGCCTCTTCGGATAGGGTTTGATCGGCCGATACGGCGCTCAACCGCCGGCAGCAAGACGGGTTAAGCTGCTTCAGATCGGGCGGGCAATCGAGGCCTTCATATCGGTTCTGTCTTCCTTCAGAATTGCGTCGGAGATTTTCTCAGCCACCATGATCGTTGGAATGTTTGTATTGGCC
>NZ_JBSPTO010000068.1:0-3112 GCF_053850215.1 Mesorhizobium sp. f-mel | reverse complement strand
TGATTCAGGCGCTTTGCGCGCTCGCGGTGTGTCCCAGCGCCACGAAGACGGTGCGCACGATACCGGCAGCATCCAGCCCGGCGTCGGCATACATCTTTTCGGGCTTGGCGTGATCGACAAAAGTTTCGGGCAACACAAGCGGACGTACACCCACGCTGTCCGAGCAGCGTCAGGCGCGCGCCAAACATCCGCCACTACGGAGCAAATCTGGGCACCGAATTCAGGTAGAGCAGTCTTTGCGTGGCGGGATCAGTGACGCGACATGGCCGAAATTCTGCGCTATACTATGCCTGCCGGCCGCACACACAGGAGTGTAGCCATGAAACTGCTCTTTTACCTCGCGACGGTAACGATAGCGTTCTCAGCCTCCAGCGTCGCCGCTGAACTCACGGCGGAGGTTCCCAAGGGAGATCCCGAGTTCACCGCAAAAGCGATGTCCGCTGCCCCAGCGGATATCGGGAAGGACGCCACAATCACTCGGATAGGTGATGGCTTCAAGCTGACGCCCATCAAGACTGGAACGAACGGATGGACCTGCGCTGTCGCTCCCAGCGGCGAGCCGTGGTGTGCCGATGCCGCCGGGCTTGAATGGTTCGAGGCGATTTCGACCAAGGCCGAGCCGCCTGACAAGACCGGCTTCATCTACATGCTCGCCGGAGACCTAGGCACCAGCAACCATGATCCTTATGCGACCGACAAGTCGCATTGGGTGCAAACGGGTCCGCATGTCATGATAGTCGGGAAGGCGGCGCATGAGATGGCGGCGAGTTATCCGAACAGTTTGGACCCCGATCCAAAGAATTCCTACGTAATGTTTCCGGGGACCAAGTATCAGCACCTGATGCTTCCTGCAGGCACGGCAGCCCACAGCCAGTAGCGGCCTCCACCGCCGCGTCTTGGCCGGTCGCGGCGGATTTTCTCGCCCCGAAAGACATCACCGACATGTGCCGCTTCGTGCGCAGCCAGTAGACGGCCGCGTGTCAAGATGATGAATCTCAGAGGGTCGAGGTGAAAGCACCGGCAAAGTCAGGTGACGACGACCCGTTGCTGTCTTCCACACAATCGCGACAAACAGCTCGATTTGACCCGAGGCAGACACTGCGCGGCAGCATCGCTCTGCTCAATTCGCGAGGTTCTGGAATGGAGGAGCGGCGGTAAGGACCTGACGTGAGCCAGTTACTGGCGAAGCGGTGCGGCAGGAAGGCCGGCTGCGCAAGCGTGGCCGACCAGCCTGTCCGTCATTGTCCGATCCCTGAACAATGCGGTATCGCGGATGTATTCGGCCGAGAGCGACGGGTCGAGCGCGAGGGCCTGCAAAACCAGATGCCGTGCATCTTCGATTTCCCCGCGCTCCATGTGCCCCGCAACGCAATAGATCAGCGTGCGACGGGTCTGGGACGGCAGGGCGCGGCCAACCGCGAACATCTCGTCATATCTGCCAAGAGCGTAAAGAGAGGCAATCCGCTCCTCGGTGACCCAGACCGGTAGAAACGGGTCGAGAACCTCGGCACGGTCGAGCAGGCCAAGTGCCCGCTCCGGTTCCCCCGCATAGAGGTAGAACTCCGCACACATGCCGATCAGGAAGGCGTCATTCGGTGCGAGTTCGATCGCCCGCTCATGATGGTGACGGGACGCGGCAAAGTCGCCGCCCCTCAGCTTCATCGCACCCATAATGCGATGGGCTTCCGGATCCGTCGGGTCGAGCTCCAGAGCATGCGCTATCTGCTTCTTCGCCAGGTCAAGATCAAAGTCGGGCAGGCTGCTCCACGCACAGACATGCATCGCGAATGCCCGGCCGAAACTCGCATCCGCTTCCATTGACCTTTCGAACCATCGCATCGCCTCCCGGTAGTAGTGATCGGCTAGGCCACCCAACCGATGGTTTTCGATGCCCATGAGATAGCATTCATACGCCGACATGTTCTCGGGTCGCTTCAGGCGCGCGGCGGCCAGTTCGGTTTGCTCGATGCGGCCGGCGACGGTGGCGGCAACCCGCGCCGTAATCTCGTCGATGACGTCGAGTACGTCGTCAAACGGACGCTGGATCCGGTCCGACCATATCAGGCGCCCCTGCTCAGTCTCAACGAGTGAAACGTTGAGGCGCACACGCGAGCCTATCTTGCGCACCGAGCCCGCCAACACGAATGCCACACCAAGTGACCTGCCGATTTCCACCGGGTCTTTCGTTGCGAGAGCCGTCGAGGCGGAACGGGAGCTGACGAAAAGGCTCTTCAATCGGCCCAGTTCAAGCGTCAGATCATCGGTCAGACCCTCGGCGAGAAACAACTGGTCATGATCCGCAGGCGATGCTGCGGAAAACGCCGCGACCGCGACCGAGTTCGGATGGATCGGTGAGGAAGGTGCAATTCGGGTAGGAGCCGATTGGAATCGGGGGCGATCGACTGTCGACCTGACCCGAAAAACCCGGATCGGCGAAGATATCCCTTTGAATTTTCTCTCACCGATCTCCTCAAACGTACATGGGGAAACGCGGTGAACATAATCATAGAGCGGCCCGGTGACGTCGATCTCCCCCGCGTCGGCGGCAGACTGCAAACGCGCTGCGACATTCACTCCATCGCCACGGAGATCACCACCCACTACTACAACGTCGGCAAGGTGCAGCCCAAAGCGCATGTCGCGAGCCGTCGCGCCAGATACCGCGGCGATGGCAATTCGCGCCTCCATTGCCGCTTTCAGCGCGTTGACGGGGCTGGAGAATTCGGCGAGCACGGCATCACCGGCGGTGTTGAAAACTCGCCCGTCGTGACTGATGACAACATCTCCGACCGTCTTCATGCAATCGGCGATGCGTGCAACGACCCTCTCTTCGTCGGACTCCATGGCTGAGGTAGAACCGACGAAATCGGCCACCATGATCGCAGCCAGTCTTCGTTGCATGTTGTTCACCTCGCAACGAGGTCATAGTCCGCCAACAAGCATGCCATATTCGCTGGCGGCAAGCACGAAATACGTTCGCTTCACCGGCGTCGCCAACGTCCTGCCCTCCACACACGGTAGCAAGCGTCAGGATTTCACTCTGCCTCTGAGAAGATTGGCCGCGAGACCAGAGACACCGTAGGCGAATGCCAAATGACAACACAAACAGTCA
>NZ_JBSPTO010000067.1:0-3951 GCF_053850215.1 Mesorhizobium sp. f-mel | reverse complement strand
CAAATTCACCGTTGAAGTCCGGCCTGAAATGAATACCCAAAGCTTCATATGCTTTCGACGCCGCTCGCACCGCGGTTGGCGACCTGGCCGTTGATGCTGGACCCGCCGCCCATGACGCGCGCCTGCTCGTAATGAGCGGGCTTTCGACCATCCCGCACCGTGGTCACCTCGAGAGACGGCCATTGATAATCAGGATTGAGATAGGCACGCGTGGGACTACCATCGAGGATATCGTCAGGGATAGCGCTCGGAGGAGTGTCGGGACCTGCCTCGATGAGGAGCACGCGATTTCCATTGGCCGAAAGCCTGCTCGCCATGACGCATCCGGATGAACCACCACCCACGACGATGTAATCAAAAACCAATTTCAACCTCTAACTAAGTGCTAGCCGCCAAAGTTCGTGAATGCGCTCTCAAGATGTTCACACGCAGAGACGACCCGTCGTCAAACATCGACTCTGCACGATGGTCGAGAACCTCAAATCAGCCTCTCTAGCTTCGACGAGCGCTCTTGGGGCAATTTCGGGCGATGCCCCATTCGGGAATCATAAGCTGCGATCCGGGTCGGTTTCCGGCAATCTAAGGGCAAATACCACATAATTCCGGCGTACCAAACCGAGCATATGCACCTTATTAGCAGCGCAATCTGGCTGCAGAGGTGGCAGAACTCCCACCGAGGGTCTCGGCCTTTGTATGCATCCGGTGAAGCCCGGTGAAGACCGCAGACGTGCGTATCCGGGGACCTCGTCAAAGCAATCCGCTACAGCCTCAACCGCTGGGAAGCGCTCTGTCGAACTATCAAGGGCACCCGTCTTGAGATCGCCAACAATGTCGGCCAAGGCGCGATCTGCCGTCTGACGCTCGGGCGTAGCAACTGTACCTTGCTCGGCCCGGGACTCCGACGGTGAGCGCGCTCCGGTCTTCTAAATACTGATCCTGAGTTGCAGCCTGAACGGCATCAATCCGGAGGCCTATCTCGCCCACGTGATCGGCCACGTAAGCCAACATCTAATCGCATCAAGGATTTCCTCCCTTGGAACTTGCGCGGCTAATCTGACGGAAAGCTAGCGGCTGACGATGGCTGCGATCACCCGATCTACACCCTCCCGCTCGCAGCCAAAATGCACGGCGAGGGACGCCTCGCGGCTGTGGGAGGTGTATGTCGACATGGACCCTGAGGACGGTTGCCTCTGGGCTACGGCCAATACGATCAGCAGGTCCCCGCGAGCACAACGCGCAAAACGGCAGCCAAAAGACTCCGAGTCATGACCGGGCGCTTACGCAACCTAGGAGTGAGGGGGCCATCGACCAAGACGCTCGCGAAATCGGAAGCCAGTGGATGCCCGAACGCTTTCTATACGTCTATTGGCACGGCCAAGCTCACCTTAGTGCGATCCATGACGACCATCGTGCTATAGTTTTTAACATCGCTGTTATCGAAAAACAATTTCCGACTAAATGCCTCGTACTCTGACAAGTCACGCACTGAGACAATGAGAACGAAATCAGCATTGCCTGTGACAGAATACGCGCTCATCACCTCAGGCGCCCGCCTGATAGTCTGTTTAAATCGATCAATGATATCGGAGCGATAGCGCTCGAGATCAACGAAGACCAGCATCATCAAGGGACGGCCCACCGCTTCAGGCGACACTATTGCGACATCAGCCTCAATGACACCGACTTCTCGAAGTTTTTTCAACCGCCGCTGGCAAGCGGTGGACGAGATGTTTGCCAGTTGACCTAACTCTTCACTTGTTAGGCGATTGTTGTGCTGAACCGCGCTCAAAAGCTTCAAGTCGATTCGATCCAAATCCAAGGTCAATCTCCACATATCGTGATATTTGCGCAGGAGAACTGCGCCTAGCGTTCGATATTAGCCTCAACCCGGCGCCGACGGAAGGACGATGGAGGCCAAGTGCGTGTAATAAGAGCCGATTTAAGGTGCGAAATCTGGTGTTGGGTTGTAACCGATTCATGGTGGCACTCCAAAATCGAGGATCTGCAGTGGAAATGTGTCTGCGCCTTATAGCTGATGAGCCTGATGCCAAGTCGTGGCAATCGCATGCGACGCGGGCATCAATTGTTCGCCCGTCGGCGGGAGGCAACCAACAGCGACGCGGTCGCTCCTCATTTGCGGCATCCGTGCGCGTCTTCTTCGGACCTCGCGGGTTCCAGCCCGCGACGAAGCGCGCGTAAGCGCCCTCGGCCTGCTCCACCCAGCGGCGCTCTTCTTCCGGGTGGCTCTTGCTGTTGTAGGCATGCGCTGCCCCCTTTTGGCCGCGCGTAGCCTTGCTTCCGGCCTTGACCTCCACATCCCGCAGTTTCTTGGCGTGCAGGGAAGGCCGAGCCCAAGCGTAGCTTTCGCCCTTCGTCAACAGATGCCAGATCACGACAGCAATTTTGCGTGCGGTTGCGACGGCCGCGACATGCTGCCCTCGCCGGGCTCGGACACGCAGGAAGAAGGCGCAGCGGTGTAGCCTCGATCACCACGACGTCATCCAGCGACAGCTTCGCGGCGCGAACGCCTCCAGCAGTTCGCGCCGCATGTCGACGCGCCCCAACCGCCGGAGCCTGCCGTCCTCCCAAGCCACCGCCTCGGCGAAGGCGCGATGGATATCCAGTCCGATGATGCGCATGCCTGTTCCCTCCTTCCTGGCTCGGTCAAAGACGGGAACTGGCGGCAACACGACATCAACTAATCCCGCGCGCGCAGCGCATCCGGGAAAGTCGCGAGGGGCGTCCATGTAACGAGCTCGGGCTCTCAGCCCACGGTCTTTGGACAGCCTGCCCGCACCTTCGTGCTCCCGGTGCCCCGCGTCCCGGATGGGCTCACCATAGGGCCGTTCCAAAACAAGAACAGCAGGACGTGCAGGCACCGCAGATCACATACCGGATAACGGCATGTCCGAGGAGTCCGTCAAGACGTTCAAGCGCGACCACCTGCGCATCCCCCTTGCCCGACGCACCTTCCATGCTACGGCAGATCGCCGGATGGATCGCCGACGACAACGAGATTCATCCACACTCAGCACTCAAGATGCGCTCCCAAGGAGTTCACCCAAGCTCAAATCCACTAGCCGGTGTCTGTGAAACGGAGGGGGCACGACATATATGCGGGACCGACCCGACGGCACTTATGTGCGTTGTATGTGCTTCAGAAGCGAAGATGGTTCGGGGCCCCCGTGCGGTTTTGGCCATTCTGCCGTCTCAAGCACGGAGGGAAATCCCCACTGATCGCCGGCAAATCGCCTGTCTTAGGCGATTTACCTTCGATTTTGCACTATTCCTGCGCCACGTCGCCCCCTATTGCGCAAATCGACCAATTGGATGCGCTATCATTGGCCAAGCGGCTTAGAAGCCGCTGATTTCCGCTTAGCAAGAACCGGCCTGAAGTGTTTGCAGGCTGCCAGTCGAAAGGATTACGCCCCATGGACAAGCAGGTCACCCCTACAAACGATGCAGGCCTCGCGGTTTTTGATCGCCTTGAGTCTGAGGTGCGCAGCTACGTTCGGGCGTTCCCGGCGCTATTCGACCGGGGAGTTGGAACCACCCTCATCGCTGCAGACGGTCGGGAATACCTCGACTTTTTCGGAGGTGCAGGTGCCTTGAATTATGGGCACAACAACCCCGTCCTCAAGAAAGCCTTGCTTGATTATATCAAGCGCGACGGAGTTGTGCATGGGCTGGACCTTGCCACGACGGCCAAGAAGGCCTTCATCGAAGCTTTTGAACAGTACATTCTAAAGCCCCGTGGTCTGACCTATAAATTGCAGTTTCCCGGTCCCACAGGTACGAACGCGGTCGAGGCGGTCCTAAAGCTGGCTCGCCAGGTGACCGGCAGGTCAAACATCGTCTCGTTTACGAATTCGTTTCATGGGGAAAGCGTCGGCTCGTTGGCAGCGACCGGAAACAAGGAGCACCGAGCAGCTGCCGGGTTTCCCCTCGCGC
>NZ_JBSPTO010000066.1:0-4235 GCF_053850215.1 Mesorhizobium sp. f-mel | reverse complement strand
AGCAGCCCGGTAGCTCGTCAGGCTCATAACCTGAAGGTCACAGGTTCAAATCCTGTCCCCGCAACCACTGATACCGACACTCCCGAGAGCCCAGCTCCGGGAGTGTTCTTTTTTACGGTCTTTCC
This sequence comes from Mesorhizobium sp. f-mel, assembly GCF_053850215.1. NCBI lineage: Bacteria > Pseudomonadati > Pseudomonadota > Alphaproteobacteria > Hyphomicrobiales > Phyllobacteriaceae > Mesorhizobium > Mesorhizobium sp. f-mel. The sequence continues at coordinate 4,110 of NZ_JBSPTO010000066.1, read as the reverse complement.
ATTCGGCTCGCGCTCAATCCAGTTCAGGATCGTGCTTAGTTCCCCATAAAGCACCGCGTCGATTTCCCCGCGATTGGGGCCCGGGCGCAGCACGATTTTTGCGATCAGCGTGCGCAATGCCTCGGCAGCCGCTGTCCGCGCTTCAGGACGGTTCAGCGCTTCCGTCAGCCGGACGACCTTCTTCGCGTAGATAGTCGACGCGCTCGGCAGCAGGATTGGGGCATCCTCCGGCACGTCAGCAAGGAGGGCGGACAGCTCGCCCTTGCGCATTTCCAGCTTCTCGATCCTCTCTTTCAGCGTCAGGGGAGACACGCCGGCGAGAATGGCGTTGATGGCCTTCTCCAACTCGCGCCCGGTCTTCTCAAGCTCTGTCCGCCATGCGTCGCCTTTGGACCGGCGCTCGCGGTTGAGCCGGTTCGTCTCCTCCGCATGGGCGCGCATGGCCTCTGCTGCTACCTCTGGCGACATCATCCGGTCCTTGAGACCGGCCAGCACGCGGTTCTCCAGCTCTTCGCGCGGGATCGTGCGGCTGTTGGAACAGGATTTGTTGGCGATGTGGCTCGAGCAGGCAAAGCGGCCAGCCCCACGAAGCGAGTAAGGTCCACCGCAGCAGCCGCAGAAGATCAGACCGGACAGCAACGACTTCGGCCGGCGTGCGCCGTTCAGCTTGTTCTTCCTATGGTGCTCGCGCACCGCCTCGGTCACATTGGCATATTTCTCGACGATCTCGCTCTGGCGAACACGGACCGCCTGCCAGAGCTGGTCATCGACGATCCGCAACTCGGGAACCTCGGTCACGATCCGGTCAGATTCCGGGTTCATGCGCGACACGCGCCTGCCAGTGGACGGGTCCTTCACATAGCGCAGCCGGTTCCAGATCAGCCGTCCGATATAGAGTTCGTTATTGACGATACCAGAGCCACGCTTCTGATGCCCGCGGATCGTCGTGTCAATCCAGGCCTTGCCGCCGGGACCAGCAACACCTTCGTCGTTCAGCGTCTTCGCAATGGTGCGCGGGCCGATGCCGGCCGCAAAGTCGCGGAAGATGCGACGCACGACCTCGGCTTCGTAAACGTCGATCTCGCGGTCGCCTCTGATCAGTTCGCCGCGATGGTCCAGCTTCTTGACGATCTTGTAGCCGTAGCAAAGCCCGCCGCCGGACTTGCCGTCCTCGACTCGACCGCGCAGGCCGCGATGCGTCTTGGCGGCAAGATCCTTCAGGAACAGCGCGTTCATCGTGCCCTTCAGCCCAACATGGAGCTCAGTGATTTCTCCTTCAGCCAGGGTGACGATCGGTACGCCGGCGAACTTCAGATGCTTGAACAAGGTGGCTACGTCGGCCTGATCGCGGCTTACCCGGTCCAGCGCCTCGGCGAGCACCAAGTCAAACAGGCCCTCCTGCGCATCCTGCAGCAGCATCTGGATGCCAGGCCGCAGGATCATGCTCGATCCGGATATGCCCGCATCCTTGTAGCAACCGGCGATCTTCCAGCTTTCCCGCTTTGCTCGCTCGCGACAGACACGGAACTGATCCTCGATCGAGGAGTCCCGCTGGCTTTCAGATGAATAACGGGCGTAAAGCGCGATGCGGGTCATCTGGAGTATCCTCTCGGCTTCTATCGTCCCGTCAGGGGGCCGCTTCCTGGCGGGTGGGGCGGATCAGGACTTCGGCCGAGATGCCGAGCTGGTCGTGCAGGTTACGGATCATCTCAATCGAGAGACCGCGCCGGCGGTTAAGCACCTCGGCTACTCGGCCCCGTGTTCCGATTATCGGTTCCAGATCCTTGCGGGACAGACCCTGCTGCTCCATGCGGAACTTGATCGCCTCGATCGGATCGGGTGGGTCCATCGGATGGTTTTTTTCCTCGTAGACCTCAATCAGCGTCGCGAGTACGTCCAACCGATCGCCCTCAGGCGTGCCGCTCTTTGCGCCCCACAGACGCTCCGCTTCGGCAAGCGCCGCCGCGTAATCCGCCTCGGAACGGACGGGCTTTAGCTCAATCGCCATGTTTGACCTCCGTCACGTCAATCCTGTCATAGGAGCTCAGTGGGTGCCGATCCACTTGATCCAGACGATGCTCTTCTCGAAGTCGACCGCCACCAGCAAGCAATACGCATTGCCCTTGATGTTAAAGGCAGTCCGCTCGGCGCTGATGATGCTGGCCGTCGCGTAAAGCCGCTTCACATCAGCCGAACTCTTCCAGTCCGCCTTGCCGACTTCGTCGAACCAGGCATCTAGCGCGGCCTTCACTGCCGGCTGGTGCGTCTCAAGCCTGTCGACAAACTTCCGCAAGGTGCGACGGGCAATAATCCTCATGATGAAACCTTACTTTGGTCCCGAAATGGGTGCAAGCCAAATCTGGAAAGATCCCGGCGGGGAAGCTTCGCCGGGGAAACGCAATGCGCTGCCGAGGCGGGTTCAGGGGCGATCGGCGGACCACGTCCCGGTTTTCGGACGCCGTTCGGCTGTCAACCTACGTTCAAACTGCTCGCGGGCGATCTGACGGCCGATTATGCGGGCGAGACGCAGGACAGCTGCGTCTGCGATGGTCGGAGATCCGGCAGACGTGTCGGATTCAACCGACGGGTCGCGAACCTCCATCCTGATCCTATCTCGTTTGGCTGCCATGCCTCCAGAACCCGGTGCCGAGCATCATCAGGAACCATCGGAAACCCATCTGCAGGGATAAGGGAAGGGGGGCGCCGCCATTGTGCGGCGAATCGGATACCGCGACTTGGAAAAGGGCTGGGTTGGCCAGTACTCGCCAAAGTGTCTCACGCAATCGCGGATCGATGTGCCATCGGCCATGCTCGAACAGCTCGGGAAGAGGATCCTGCATGCGATGCGCGCTCACACTGCGGAATCGCTGCGCAAGATCCGTACGGCGGTCGGATACCATCCGGCCGCGCAAGGGCTTTAAGACTCGAGTGGAATTGCCGGTGCTGAAGATCGGCGAGGCACTGGTTTCGGTCATCGGCGAGGGCAATGTGCCGAGCGAGGTCGAGAAGGTGAAGGTGCGGGCACCGTCGGCCAGCTCGGGCCGATTTCAGATATCGAGCGACGGGGACAGCTCAAATCGACACCCTTGTGGCTGAAATTCCATGCTGGCAGCGCCGACAATGCAGCGGCCTATGCCTTCAATCGACGCATGATGGAGGCGAGGGCACCAATCCCGGGCCGGAGACCGGCGTGTCGGCCTACGAGCCGAACCTCTCCATCAAGCACGCACCGGCGCCAACAGCGAACGACGAAGAAAGCAATCCACTGAAGGTGGATGGTTTTTACGAGCGCTGCGGGAATTGGCTTAGGGAGCGAACGCTCGATACCACAAAATTCGAGATCCTATTCGAGGAAAACAAGACCTACGGATTCTGTCGAAACCTATTCGGCGTAAAATTGCCCGCGCTAACGCTGAACATGATCGTCGTTCTGATCTGCTTGCTTATTCTCTCTCGGAAAGCCGTCGTCCCAGTGACCCTTCTTTGCTTCAGGTCTTCACGGTACTCGTGATCGCCGTCATCCATACGCATGCCTTAGGGTTGTACCAGAGGGCCTGAACACAAAAAAGCCCGCCGGCCGGAACCTTGGTGTTGCTCACTTCGATTCAGACATGAGGGCTTCACAGCTCAGAATGAGCTGCCGTCCGTACTGGTCCGAGGCCTCGAGCACTGCCGCCTTCTCGACGAAAAAGAAGAAATGACCCCGCATGGATCCCGATGTGACCGACGAAGGCTCCGCTTCTTCCGTGCTGACCGGCTACGATGAGGACCGGCTGCTCACCTACGTTCGCCTTCTCGACGCCGCGGCCGAAGATGCTGACTGGCGTGAGGTTGCCAGGATCCTCTTACACATCATCCCGAAAAGGAGCCGGAGCGGTGCGTTCCGCGCTTGGGAGAGTCATCTTGCCCGCACCCGACGTATGACCACAACGGCTACAAATATCTTCTGGCAGGCGGGGGCCCGCACTGATCCTTGACAGCGAAGCGGAGCCAGAGGCGGGGATCAGCAAAACATGTCACCGAGACTGACGCACCCTAGGCGCGGGCTCGTGCGATACTGTTTCGACATCTACCGTGACTAGGCCGGCTCCTTCGATCCGGACCGTCACC
>NZ_JBSPTO010000065.1:0-4514 GCF_053850215.1 Mesorhizobium sp. f-mel | reverse complement strand
AGCATGCCCGGTTACGCACGATCGTGGCGCCGGCCTTCAGCAACCGCAGGGTGAAGCTGCTCGCGCACCAGGTCGAGGCGATCGCCGCGCAGTTGTTCGAGACGCTGGCGGCCCAGACCCAGCCCGCCGACCTGCGGCGCCACCTCTCCTTCCGCTTCCGGCCATGGGCAGTTGCCGGGATATTTCGCAACGCTTTCCTGGATCATCTGCTTCCTTGAGCGTCGGAACGGGGATTTGGCAGTTGAAAGTTTGAGATGACGCCGGACCGATCAGGGCAGCGAGGACGGCGAGCGCCAGCCATGGCTGATTGCTGGCAGCAGACCTTGCGGACATAGGTGTTTCCGTAGGTCACGAACGCATCGTCCGGGATCGCTCCACTCTTCTTCAGCAGCGCGACCAGGTTCCTGGCCATCTGCTCGTCATAGGTCTTTTCCAGCGTGATCGCGAACCAGCCATTGGTGACCAGGTATGCCGAGACAGCAATGCTGGCCGATCGGGCATAGGCGTTCGCTTCGGCAAGATTGTCGAAACTCTTGATCTGGATGTGACGCTGACGAGAGGGTCCGCTGTCATACTGGTCGACCAAAACCCAGGTGTGGTGCATGTAGCCAGTCTGGCTACCCGACTGGACCCGGTACCAGCGGTCGGCGTCATCGAGGATCGCGACGGGGCTCCCGTTAGCCAAGTTGACGAGGTTGATCGAATTCCCATTGGGGGAGCGCCTTTATGGGGGCAGCGCCCTAGGAGTGCCTGACGCGGCCGGAGCGAGCCTCGGGGATTGAAACTGGCCAATCATTCTGAATCGAAGGCGCAGGCGCTGCGGCGACACTGGATTGCGGTGAAGGGGGCGGGGCTGTTGGCAGGGAGATCTGCGGCTGGCCGGTATCCATGTGTGTGTCGTAACCCGGTACTTGTCCATCTCGCTCCTTGAGAGGTGCCGTACGTCATTGCTTTCGTACTCCAGGGAAAGCTGGAGCAATGACGGGTCGACGCCCATTTCCAACATGTACGATATCACGTCCGCAGTGATCTGCTGCACCGCCGAAACAGCTTTCTTGCGCGCTGAGGGAAACCTGGCCGCTGAAGGAGGACTTATGCACCCCGATCGCGCCGGGCTCCGCGAAGCGCATGACGCCGCCCAAGAATGCAAGAGCGCAGGCCGAGGATCATTCCGGGCCCCTGGGCTGGAAAGTGCTTAGCCTGTAGGAGCGGATAAGGCGGCCGAGCTCCATCGCCTTGACGATATTGCCGCCATTCGAATCGAAGCCGATCACAGTCGGATTATGCGACCGCACGACCGATGCAAATTCATCAAGATTGTCTTCGAAGGAAAACTCGCCGATGACCCTCACGTAGCGGAGGCCGTCGGGTGTCTGATCGGCTTGATACCTCAATCCGGCATGGGCCGCCGCCATGGCGGCAAGCCACGCGGCCAACGCAACCCCAAGCACCTTAGACAGACGCAGCATCGCCCTCTCACCCCTGGCGAAGGTTAGCGTCCTCTATCGGCGCTGTCGGATCCTGACACGAAATACCGTGAGGAGAGCCTTAACGCCCTGCCCTTGACGACCACGGCTCCTGACGCAGGGCTACCCTGCCTCATGCTCCAGCATCCATGCACGACGCCGCGATCATCCCTCTACATCCGGCCAGCCCCTATGGCGTCCAGGCCGTCCTATTGAAGTTTGGCGGGCGCCCGCGCGCCTGATAGCGCGCGCCGGGCTCTCGTGGAACCGAGCCCGCCTTCTTCGCCTTGCTCAGGGCGGTCTCGGCCCTTCGGGCTTTGATCCCTGGCGATAACAAGCCTCCGGCTCGTTCAGCGGACGCCGCTCTTGCGAGCGGCGACATTGTTCAACTGGCCTCTCCCGGCGGCGCGGTGTGGGCGGCGCTCCCTTCTAGGCCCGCCGCGCCAGGCCGCAACCCTTCGCTTCGCTTCGGGTCCTCCACATTCGTTCCGGCCCGCAACCACCCTTTCGCACAGATACGACAAGGCCCCCCGCGGGTGCGGTCTGCCTTCCGGCGGGCCTGTCCGGTCGCAAGTCGCCGTCCACCCCGCTTCCCGGGGAGGCGCGGCTTTGGATCGGAGAGGATGAAAAGCCATGCGCCAGACCGCCAGACGTCCCGCCAGCGGAAAACACGGGAGCCGGAACAAGGACGACAACCGGCCGAGCCTTTACCACGAAGTGACCAGCCGCACCATTGCCGAGTTGGAGCAGGGCCGCTTCCCATGGGTGCAGCCACGGGGCCTCGTCGCGGAAGCGCTCCTGGCGATCGATCAGCAGACGCACCACCTGCCGCTTCGAGACCGCGATGCCGATCGCAGCCAACAGCGCCACCAGCCGCGGCACGGTGACCTGGCCCTGATGGTGCTGCGCCAGCACGAAGCGGCGCAGGTCCGGCCCGAAGGGCGACCCCCATAGCGGAATGCAATATTCCGTGCATTTGAAACGCCAGAGACACCGCGTTTCTTTTTTCCTTCCGCGCTCAGCTTTGTTTTTACTTTCTATTTCTTCTGTCGTCAAAATTGTGCAATAAATTACTATGCCACCGTAACCGATGGCGTATGCTTCCGGGCTCATTCTCTTCCTGCTTTCTGGCAGACAGAGCGCTATTCTGCTTTGATTTCCTTCCGGCCCAAACCTTCGGAGCTTTGGCTTCGTTGTCCGGCAACAAGGCGACGGCCTCTTCGATTTCCGAGAGCGCCGTCTTCCAATCCTCTGTCTTTACGGCCGTCCGATATCTATCATTTATCACCGTCTTCAACGCTTTGTTCGCGCGTTAGGGGTTCGTTTCTGGCGATCCGCTCCGTGTTGGCGGCTTTCGCTGAATCGTTGGTGCGCCAGTTGCCGTTAAGCACTTTCGGCAAGACGTCATGATCGCACAGCTCGGCACCCGTTCAGCGGCGTTGGTGTTCCCATCCTTCCGCCGGCGTTTTTTCACCGAAAGCCTCGCCAAAGGGAAAGGCATGAAGCGCACCGGACGCGTGCTTCAGATCGCGGCCGGCGTGACGATGATCGTCATGGGTTTTCGCCTAGCAGAATCGTCGACGTGGACGCCGTCGGCGCCAAGCTCGCCACGCGGTCGACAGCATGGCCCTTGGCGTGCTGACAACCCGCGGCCGTCGCAAGACATCCCGTCCGGATTGGCGAAAATGGCGTCGGCCGCCATCCCATGCACCTCCAGCATTTCATTCAGGGCCGAGGCCCCGGTGGTCTCATTGAGGATCACGGCAGCCGGTTGCTGCTTGTCAGCTTGGCGTTTCCCTGGGCCAAGCTGCCATGCCGTGAGCCCGACGCCTCATTGATCGAGTGGTTGAGGATGGCGCCGGCGTTCCGGGATTGAAAGCCCTGATATCGATTGCGCGACAGGCGTTCCCGCTGATTGCCCGCGAAGGCATGCGTGGGCGGGGGCACCACATCGGCAAAGGCATGCCGCCAGCCAAGCCATCCCTTGTGGCTTGTCATGCCGCCCAAGATCGAATTCGCTACCGGCATGAAGTCGCAGGCGTGAGGGTTCAAAGGAGGCAAACCCGTAGCTCAGCTCATAGCCTAGCCAAAGACCCGCGCCGTGCGGGTCGTAGGCGGCCGCCGTCCCTTCGGATATGGCCCAGAAGATCGGGGCCAGGCGATTTGGCAAGCCGGGCGGGGTTTTGCGCCGTTCACATCAAAACTTGTCCGCCCGGCCAATTCTGTTCCTCACATCAGACCTGACGGTCAGCCGCAAACGGTATACCACCTGTCGAATCGGCCATCGTTTGGAGCCACACAGAGACCGCCGTAACAAACCTTCTCACCCTTGAAGTTGGCCAGGAACTGCAGCAAATGCAATATTTCGTCCTGTTCATCTTCGTCCCGGATAAGCTCCGGACCGCCCTGCGATTTCAGTGCCAGCTCGATCAGCTCGATCGCCCGATCTTTGTTACCGCTCTCGTTATAATACAGCGCTGCCACCGGATAAGACAGGAGCTTACGTTGGTCGCTTTCCGGGGGATTCAGTGCCAGGATGTGTTCAGAGAGCTCTTTGCCCATAGCCAGGCGCTCAGCAGACGGAAAGTGCGAATGGTCAAAGTTTGGAAAGAAGAGTTCGTCTAGCGCCGCAATCATCCAATCCTCGGAGTTTCTGTTGATCGCGTCGCGAACGAATTGGCGCATGACGGGCAAGCCGGCCTGCATGTCGCGCATTTTGTGAAGCAACAGACCCACATGAGACCGGCGAAAACCGAGCTTGTCGGGCAACAAGGCGATGCCTTCTTCGATCGCCGAGAGCGCCGTCTTCCAATCCTTTTTCTCCACCGCCGCCCAATATTTATCATTGATCGGCTTCTTCAGCGCTTGTTCGCGCGCTATGGGTTCGTCTTCGGCAATCCGCTTCGCATCACCGGCTTTCGCTTGCTTGCTGGTGCGCCAGCTGCCGTTGAGCACTTTCGGCAAGACCTTATCGAGTTGCTTCGGATGACCGATAAAGGCGATGTGACCGTCACGGTCGACCACGAACGAGGTCGGAATCCCGACAGA
>NZ_JBSPTO010000064.1:0-4788 GCF_053850215.1 Mesorhizobium sp. f-mel | reverse complement strand
GCTGGCATCATGGGCGCAAGGCGCAAATTCCGGCGTCGAGATGGAGCTCTGGACCACCGAGCCGGGCGTTCAGCTCTATACCGGCCAGTATCTGGCGCCGCCTTCGCCGGGGCTCGAAGGACATCGTTACAAGGCTTTTTCGGGCTTTTGCCTGGAGCCGCAGGTCTGGCCGGACGCGCCGAACCGGCCGTATTTCCCACAGGCCACGCTATGGCCGGGCCAGATCTACCACCATGTCACGGAATACCGGTTCCGACTGCCTGGCGCCTGACACGGAAGTCGGGTGGTACCGGTTCTTGCTGCGCTACCCTCCGGTTCGGACAGGATCGTGCGCAAGTTCAAAGGCCGTCGTTTGCGTTCCGATTGGACGCGCGACGCTCTCGGATCGGAACCCAATCACTGTCAGCGATCGAGTTCGGACCGTTCTCGAACATTTGAAGCCGATGGCCGGGACGAGGCAAGTTGACCCGAAAGCGACCTTCGTAGGTCGGGCCGGAACGTCTGCAAAAGGGACAATCCAATTTGTAGCACGCGATGGCAACAACCACTTAGCACCCAATTTAGTTGAGAACCTCGGCAAGCGCGAGCGCTTTAGCCATCAACTAACCCGCGCAGGGATATGGCAAATCCAGGTAGAAGCCTAATCAACGACGAGACGAGTGCGCTGTATGACCAGCCAAGATATCTACGCTCGCGGAAAGGACTGTCGGCGTTGACGGGATTGGCGTAAACTACTCGCTTGGGGTGTCATCCATGCACCGTATCATCACAGTGGCTTTTGTGGCGCTCGCGGTCGCGCTTAACTGTCCTGCGCAGGCGGAGGTGCTGATCGGGGTCGCAGGCCCGATGACCGGAAAGCTTGAGTGGACTGGCACGCAATTGAAGCGCGGCGCAGAGGTAGCTGTGGCCGACATCAATGCAGCGGGCGGCGTTCTAGGCCAACAGGTGCGGCTCATCACGGTCGACGACTTCTGCGATCCCGAGCAAGCAGTGGCTGCTGCCCAAAAGCTGGTGGCTGACGGTGTAGTGTTCGTCGTCGGGCACTACTGCTCTGGAGCCTCGATCCCAGCTTCGAAGGTGTACGAGGCGGCGGGAATTCTGCAGATTTCGCCATCCTCGACCAATCCGATGTTGACCGAGCAAGGTCGCGCCAACGTTTTCCGCGTCTGCAGTCGCGACGATGCGCAGGGCTTCGAGGCCGGCAACTACTTGGCCGATCATTGGAGCGACAAGAAGATCGCGATCCTTCACGACAACACGACCTATGGGAAGGGTCTCGCCGATGAGACAAGAAAGCAGTTGAACAAGCGGGGCGTGACCGAGACAATCTATGATGGCTACGCTCCCGGGAAAGACGACTACTCGGCCGAGATCAGTAGGCTACAGGGGGCGGATATCGCCGTGCTTTATATGGGAGGGTATCATACCGAGGCTGCGCTTATGGTTCGTGCGGCGCGCGACCGGGGCTACTCGCTTCAGCTGATCTCGGGTGACGATACGGCGACCGAGGCGTTTGGGCTCATTGCCGGCCCTGCCGCCGAGGGCACGCTCTTCACCTTTGTCCCCGACCCACGTCGAAATGCCGAAGCGGCGCAAGTCGTCGAACGATTCCGTGCCGAGAACTTCGAACCAGATTCCTGGACGCTGCATAGTTACGGTGCCGCCCAGACTTGGGCGCAGGCGGTCGAGAAGGCAGGCTCACTAGAACTCCAAGCCGTGATTGCGTCGCTGCGGAGCAATCAATTTGATACTGTGCTGGGCCGTATGGACTTTGATGACAAGGGCGACCTCACTGTTCAGAGTTGGGTATGGTATGTTTGGAAGGGCGGCGAATACGTGCCGTTGGAGTAACGGACCACCGAGCTGGCGGATCGCATTGAGCCAATCTGTGCAGATCTTATTGGCCGCGCCAGCTGAATCAACGCGTCGCCGCGATGCTTAAGCGTCTCGGCGTACGCGGCCGCCTGTTGCTCGCTTTTTTCGGTATCAGCACCTTCGCGGTGCTCGCGACAGCAGCCGCTCTTTATGCCTTTTTCGAGGTGGGGGAGGTTCTCGACCGCATCACCAAGGACCGAGTGCCATCGGCGCTCGCATCCCTCCAGCTGTCGCGGCAGGCCGAGCGGGTCGCCGCCACTGCGCCCGCCGTACTTGCTTCGACCAGCAAGGCTCAGCACAACGAGGTGTCGGCTGCGATCGCGGCCGAGATGACGCGCCTAGAGGAACTGCTTGCCGCTCTCAAAGGCGCCAAGCCTGGCACGGCGGTGGTGGCTGAGATCGAGGCTGCGGTGCTTGGTCTGCGCCGCAATCTCAATGCCCTCGATGACCTTGTCGCCGCCCGCCTCTCCGTGGTGGCGCACAAAGAGGAACTGTTACGCCGCCTGTCGGCTACGACAAATGCAAGCCAGCGCCTAGTGGCGCCCGGTATGCTCGTGATGAATTCCAAACTCCAGCAATGGCGGGCGGTCACAGCCGGCACGTCGCTTGCGTCGGATCGAGGCACGGAGGCGACGGCCGACCTGGTTCAAGCGATCGCGGCCTACATCCCGCAGCAGAAGGCGCAGCAGGAGATCTCGGCGGTCAATGACGCGCTGGTCAACACGGCGGACGCGCCTACGCCAGGCGATCTGGCGTTGATCATGTTTCCGCTGCGCCGGTCGTTCGCCGTTCTAGATACGATTTCCAACGAGATCGACGAGAGGCTGCGAACCCGTTTCCAGCAGCGGGTCAACGAGTTCAAGGCATTGATCGACGGTGGAAACAGCATCCCGAAGACGCGGCAGGACGAGTTCGCCGTCCTTGCGCAGGGTGAAAAGCTTCTGGCCGAAAACCATCAGCTGTCGCGCAGTCTTACCGCTGCCGTCGATCGCCTGGTCGCCGCGGCAGACCGCGAGATCGCGGCGTCCGGTCTCGAAGCCACGGTCGTCCAGCGCTACGGGACCGGAGTTGGTCTTGGCTCCGCCATTCTCAGCCTCTTGAGTTCCGTTCTGTTTGTGTGGCTCTATGTCGACCGTAGCCTCCTCGCGCGGCTGGGAGGGTTGAGCCAAAGCATGCTCGCGATCGCCGGCGGCGATCTTCGTGCGCCCTTGCCTGCCGCGGGCCACGACGAAATCGGCCGCATGGCCGAGGCGCTCAGGCTCTTCCGGGATACCGCAGTCGAGGTGGAGGAGAAGAACCTGCGCGAGGTCGCCGAAGCGCGTCAGCGGCTCATTGATGCCATCGAAAGCATCTCCGAGGGATTCGCTCTCTACGACGCGGAGGACCGGCTCGCCCTTAGCAATAGCCGCTACCGCGAACTGCTCTACAGCGACCTTGCGATCGAACTGACGCCCGGCACGGCCTTCGAGTACATCATTCGCCGATCCGCTGAGCGCGGCTATATCAGGGATGCTGAGGGACGGTTAGAGGAATGGGTCGCCGAGCGCCTCTCCCGGCACCGCAACCCTGGCGAACCGTGGCTGCAGCGGCGAGGCGACGGGCGATGGATTATGATTAGCGAGCGGCGGATCACCGGCGGCGGCACAGTCGCGGTCTACTCGGACATCACCGAGCTGAAGCAACGGGAGGAGAACCTCGCCGAGAAATCCGCGGCTCTCGAGGCGCTTTCCAGCAAGCTGGCGAAGTACCTGGCGCCGCAGGTCTACAACTCGATATTCACTGGCCGTCAGGACGTCAGGATCGCCAGCCAGCGGAAGAAGCTGACGATATGCTTCTCGGATATCGCCGGCTTTACCGAGACCACTGACAAAATGGAGTCCGAAGTTCTCACCCAGCTCCTCAATCACTATCTGACGGAAATGTCGAAAATTGCTTCGGATCACGGCGCGACGATCGACAAGTATGTCGGCGACGCGATCCTGATGTTTTTCGGCGATCCGGAGACTCGCGGCGTCAAGGAGGACGCGTTCGCCTGCGTGCAGATGGCTCTCGCCATGCAGAAGCGGATGAGCGAACTTGCCGAAATCTGGCGCGACATTGGAATTGAAACACCACTGCGCTGCCGCATCGGCATCCACACCGACTACTGCACTGTCGGCAACTTCGGCAGCGAGGACCGGATGGATTACACGATAATCGGCGGCGCTGTGAATCTCGCCTCACGTCTCGAGCAGGAGGCGCAGCCAGGGACCGTGCTCATTTCTTATGAGACGTTTGCGCAAGTGAAGGACATGATCGACTGCGACGAACTGGGGCACATCCACGTCAAGGGGATCGCCTATCCGGTCGCCACCTATCGCGTCATCGATCTGAAGGCCAATCTTGTCGCTGCCCATCGCTCCGTTCGAACCGAACTGCCGCATCTCAGACTAGAAGCTGAGCCCGAGCTGATGTCTGCTGACGAGCGTGACCAAGCCGCCACTGCGCTTCGAGACGTGCTCGATCAACTTTGTCACAAGCCTAGGTAGTAGGGCCCGTACCTGAATTCTCCAGCGCTCACCTCGTCGACCAGCCCACAGCCAGGCATGCCTGTCGGCCACGTGTTCTTTGGGATCGAGACACGACGGCACGATGGGCTTTCCCGGCGCGCTCGACGTGACCTGCACCTACAGGCTGAAAATCCCCGGCACGCTCAGTGTCGAGATGACCGCCACCTGCGAGGAGCCGACGCTGTGCAGCCTCACCCAGCATTCCTATTTCAACCTGGATGACGGCGGCGCCGGCGATATCTCGACCACCGGCTGATGCTGAACGCCGGCGCCTATCTTCCGGTCGATGGCGACCTTATCCCGACCGGCGTCGTGAAGCCGGTCGATGGCACGCCGTTCGATTTCCGCCAGGCGCGGCCGCTGC
>NZ_JBSPTO010000063.1:0-5923 GCF_053850215.1 Mesorhizobium sp. f-mel | reverse complement strand
ACCTCGATGACACGTTCGAGTTCCTCAATCAGATCCGCAAGAGCTCAAGCCAGCAGGAAATCTGTCGCCACCTGATTTCCTATGCCGAGCGGTTTGGCGCCAGAAACGTGCTGGCAGGACCGATCCCGCCGCCTCGCGCGCTGAGGCGCGAGCAGATTTCCCATGTGCTGCTTGACGCCTGGCCACAACAATGGTCGGAGCGCTATTTCTCCAAAGGCTACCTTTATCGCGATCCTACCATCCAACTTGTAAAGCGCGGGGCCACGCCCTTCCGGTGGAGCGAGATCGATCAGGTTGCCACCGTTTGTTCCTTTGGCCGACAGATCATGGCGGAGGCAACTGAGTTTAAGCTACGCGACGGCTTCACGATTCCGTTCGCGACATTGAGCGGACAGCCGGTTGGATTTTCGGTCGCAGGGGAGAAGCTCGAGCCGGATCCCCACGACCGTCTCGCCTTTCAGTTCGTCGCCGCTTGCGCCTTCGGTTGCGCGGCCATTCTTGCAGACGCAAAACGAGCCTCAAAACCCGTGCGCCTGTCGCCGCGCCAGCAGGACGTCCTGCGCTGGGCCGCCGAGGGCCTTACCGTGGACAAGATCGCTGATCGCCTGAACATCAGCCGCAACACGGCAGATACGCACCTACGGTCGGTGCGCGAGAGGCTCGGCGTGACAAACAATGTGCATGCTGTCGCGAAAGCTTTCCGGCTGGGGCTGATCAGCTAGCCTCACGCAATCGCGTGATGCCGCACCGGTCCGCGATGAACCATTGGGGTTGGCCTCGAAACCGGAGGACAACCGAGATGCTTCTTGTCGTCACGTCGCACAATGCAGACGAATATCAGGCGGAGCTGGATCAGGCGTTCCGGCTTCGCCACAAGGTGTTTGTCGAGGAAAAGGGCTGGAACGACCTGCGGCGTGAAGACGGCCGTGAGGTCGACCGCTTCGACGACAGGCGTGCCGTCCACATGCTCTTCACCACGGACAACCGTGTGATCGGCTACCAACGCCTGCTGCCGTCGACGCGACCCCATCTTCTCTCGGACGTCTTGCCGGAGCTGTGCGAAGGCACGCGTCCCGTCGGAGAAAACATCTGGGAATGGTCGCGTTACTGTGTCGAGCCGCAATATCGCGAACGGGGACGGATGCTGAGCCCCGTTGCCAATGCGCTCTTGTCCGGCATCGTCGAGTGGGGCCTCGGCAGCGGGGTCGACACGATCATCGTAGAAATGAACCCGCTCTGGCTGCTGCGCCTGGTTCAGTTGCATTTCAAGGTAACGCCGCTGGGACTGCCGAAAATGATCGGTGCGGAAGAGACGGTCGCGGTGACAGCCAGTTTCGACGAGCGCACGCTGCAAAGGCTTCGTGAGACACGCAGCCCAGGCAGCAACAAATCCGCATCGTAATCGCAAGCCTCGGTCCGCGCACGCAAGAGGTGCCATGCGCCGCTCCATCCAACTTCTCACGCTTCATTTTGCGACCGTCGTCGCCGAGGAAGGCAGCTTCCTCGGCGCATCGCGACGACTGCGGATTCATCATTCCGCGCTCAGCAGGCGCATAAAAGATTTCGAATTGAGGCTGGGCGTGACTTTGTTCGAACGCCACCCCGGCGGGGTCAGGGTGACGGCCGCCGGGGACTGTTTCCTGACCAATATACGACGCATTCTGAAAGATCTGGACGACGCGCTTCAGGGGCTTGAATCAGCGGGCCACGGAGATGGCCAGCCGCTATCGATCGGATCGGACAGGCCACCTTGCCATTGCGGGTTCGTCAGTGCTGTTGTTGCCTCCTTGGGCAAAGATCCCAACTTGCCTGCGTTCCTCGCATTTTTAAGCAAGCATCATCTCGAGCTCTGATGCTCCATCATCGTTCCGCGCCCGAAATTCGCTGCCTTTGATGTCGCGGCGGACCCAAGCGAACGCTCGATCCGTGGCCATGAACGGAGACAACATCGGCGCAATTAGTCCGGCCGGATCTGCTTGCGGCCGACCGGCTTGACGGCCGAAGAGTTTGTGCGTCCAGACTATAGGATCCATGTCTCAGGATCGTTCATGGAGACGCTGAACCGAGCGACTAGAGCTGGTTCTTGGGATGCAGGCGAAGTCCTGCACCTGGGGACGCGGCCAGCGGGACAGCGCGAGGGGTACCGCTCGCAACACGGTTCGCCGAAGACGCTCGGTTTTCGGAGAACCGATGCCGCGACTTTAGCTCACCGATCGTTGGGCGCGGCGCCGACCGACCATCATTGACGACGTCCCGCCTGAGCTCGCGAGTCAGGCCTTTGCTGCTGCGCACAGAGGAAGGATCAGGGACAGCAGCCCATCAACCCAGGATGGCGACGGCGCATACGCCCAGACTTCAATCGCCTTTTACGGCGTGCTTGCGGCGCGCGTGCACTCGCCCAACAATTCGCCCAGTCAGGCCACGGCATTCCGACCTGTCATCCCTCTCCATCTTTCGTCTTCCGCCGGGTGCGGTTTGGCTTCGGGAAATCCTGTTGTGGAGCCACACAAAGATCTTGTGAGCAAACCTGCTCACCCTTGTAGTTGGCCAGGGCCTGCAGCAATCGCTGTCCAATCCGCCGTTTCGTTTTTTCCGAGAAATTCTGCCAATCGGCGAGCGACTTCAGTGCCACTTCGATCAACTCGATCGCGCGATCCTTGTCGCCGCTCTCGTAAAAGTACTGACCGAGCGCCGGATAATACAGGAACTTGAAGGCGCCGTCGCCTGCCGGGGGCTCCAGAGCGAGGATGTGTTCGGACAGCTCCTTGCCCATCGCGAAGCGCTCGGCAGAAGGAAGGTACGAATAGTCCTCCTCCGGATCGAAGAGTTGTTCCAGCGCATCAGAGAGCCAATTCACGCAATTTTGGTTGATCGCGTCGCGAACGAAGAGCTGCATGACCGGCAAGCCCGCCCGCATGTCGCGCATTCCGTGAAGCAGCAGATTCGCATGGCACGTGCGGATATTGGGATCGTCCGGGAACAAGGCGACACCCTCTTCGATGGCCGAGAGCGCCGTGTGCCACTCCTTTGCCTTGAACGCCGCATAATACTTCTCCAAAATCGGCATCTTCACCATTCTGGCTCCGTCTTTGGCAATCCGCTTCGCATCACCGGCTTTCGCTTGCTTGCTGGTGCGCCAGCGGCCTTTGATCACTTTGGGCAAGACCTTACCGAGGTCCATCGGATGACCGATAAAGGCGATGGCGCCATCACGATCGACAACGAACGAGGTCGGAATCCCGAGGGAGAGGCTGGGTTCCATCCAAAGCTTGTCCATTTCGCCTGTGAAGTCGAACGCGATCCGATAGTTCAGATACGTGCAGTTTTCGGTCAACCACGCGTCCAACTTGGTTCGCGCCTCGTCCGCGGTTGGAGCATTTTCAGAAGCTGCGACTGCGACGACCTCGAGGCCGCTGTCTTTGTATTTGTCCTGCAGCTCCGCCAGATGGGGCATCGCCGACACGCATGGGCCACACCACGTCGCCCAAAATTCGACGATGTACAGTTTCCCAGGCTGGAAGGCTGTCAGCGGCTCGCCACGCAGCCAGCTCTGCACCTTGATGGCAGGGGCCGGGGAATCCATTCGAAGCACCATGTCGCTCTCCAAAGCTATTGCCAAATGTGTGTCTTTGTCGGAAACGGAACACACAAACTAAAAGATTCGCACGTCTTGCGTGGTCAGCCCTCAGCAGGGTTGCCATTCGTCAGTTTGAGCAAAGGCCGTGCCAGCACGCTCAAGGCACTGCCACCAATGCGTGCCGACCGCTCGAGGGCCAGCAGTTCAACCATCTCGTCCAGCGTGATGTCCTTGCAAGCCTCGATCAACCCGGCGATGAAGGCTTCATGCGCATCGAGACCGGAGGCGCGCCGCCAGCCCTGTGGCCGAGGCGTTCGCTCGCCGATTTTCGCCGCGCCATCCAACGGATCGCACTCGATATCCCCACGCCGAACCGCGCCGCCGCCTGTCGCGCCGACGTACCCTCATCGCAAGCCTTCAAAACCAGCGACCGAGGGCCCTCACTGAGTGTCCTTGCTATCATCCACCTCATTAAAGTGGACGTTGAATCAGCTCAGCAAAGCTGTGTCACATCACAATCAATTCATCGATCTGTGGATGTGCTTTAGCGCTCGCTGGCGGTAAAATTGAGGTCGGCTCGTTGAGCAGCAGCACTTCGGAGCTGGCCAAAAGTACGCGCGACCTGTCTGCCTCGTGCAGAAAAAACTGGCTGGCGATCGCTGACTTTTCTCTAGCGCGATTGATGAGGCGCGGCGCAGGTTGCCGCCCTCTGTCGCGAGCAGGATAGCGTCTTTACACTGCGTTGGCTCCGCACCGTTTGAAAGATCTGGACGACACGTTTGAGGGGCTTGAATCAACGAGCCACGACGATGGCCAGCCGCTGAAGGACGGATCGAAGAGGCCACCTTGCCATTGCGGGTTCGTCAGTGCTGTTGTTGCCTCCTTGGGCACAGATCCCAACTTGCCCGCGTTTCTACGCAAGCATCATCCCGAGTTCTGATGCTCCATCATCGTTCCGTGCGCGAAATTCGCAGCCTTTGGTGCCGCGGCTGACCCAAGCGAACGCTCGATCCGTGGCCATGAACGGAGACAACATGGGCGCAGCTAAATCTGGCCGGATCTGCTTGCGGCCGACCTTGACGGCCAAGAGTTTGTCCAGACTATACGACCCATGTCTCGGGGCATCGATGGAGAAGTTGAACCGAAGGGGCGGCTGCAGAGCTGGTTCTGGGGTGCAGGCGAACTCCTGCACCTTGGCTACGCTGCTAGCAGGACAGCGCGAGGAGTACCGCTTCCAACAAGGTTCGCGCCGAAGACGCTCCGTTTTTTTTTGGAGAACCAATGCCGCGACTTTAGCTCACCGATTTTTTGGCGCGGCGCCAACCGGCCATCATTGACGACGGCCCGCCTGAGCCCGTGAGGCAGGCCTTTGCTGCTGCGCGCAAAGTGGACTCAGGGACAGCATAACATCCAACCCAGGATGGCAACGGCGCACAGACCCAGACTTCACTCGCCCTTTACGGCGTACTTGCGACGCGCATGCACTCGCCAAAATTCGCCCGATCAGGCCAAAGCATTTTCCGACGTGTCATCCCCTTCATCTTCCGTCTTCCGGGTGCGGTTTGGTTTCAGGAAATCCTTTTGTGGAGCCGCACAGAGATCTCCTGAACAAACCTTCTCACCCTTGTAGTTGGCCAGGGCCTGCAGCAACCCCGGTCCAAGCTTCTGTTTCAGTTCGTCTGAGCCATCCTGCCAATCCGCTAGCGACTTCATTGCCACTTCGACCAACTCGATCGCGCGATCCTTGTCGCCGGTCTCGTAAAAGTACTGACCTAGCACCGGATAATATAGGAACTTGAGGTCGACGTCGCCTTCCGGGGGATCCAGAGCCAGGATGTGTTCGGATAGCTCCTTGCCCATCGCGAAGCGCTCGGCAGACGGAAGGTACGAATAGTCCTCCTCCGGATGGAAGAGTTGTTCCAGCACCTGAGACAACCAATTCACGGAATTTCTGTTGATCGCGTCGCGAACGAATTGGCGCATGACCGGCAAGCCTGCCCGCATGTCGCGCATTCTGTGAAGCAGCAGATGCGCCTGAGTCAGGCGCAAATCGAGGTCGTCCGGCAACAAGGCGATGCCTTCTTCGATCGCCGAGCGCGCCGTCTTCCAATCCTTTTTCTCCACCGCCGCCCGAAATTTCTCAAGTATCGGCTTCTTCAGCGCTTGTTCGCGCGCTATGGGTTCGTCTTTCGCAATCCGCTCCGCATCACCGGCTTTCGCTTGATCGCTGCTGCGCCAGCTGCCGTTGAGCACTTTCGGCAAGACCTCATCGAGTTGCATCGGATGACCGATAAAGGCGATGTGACCGTCACGGTCGACCACGAACGAGGTCGGAATCCCGACAGA
>NZ_JBSPTO010000062.1:0-2500 GCF_053850215.1 Mesorhizobium sp. f-mel | reverse complement strand
GATTACCAAACCTAACCAAACTCCGAATACCTGGGAGTACTAGTCGGCAGACACACGGCGGGTGCTAACGTCCGTCGTGAAAAGGGAAACAACCCTGACCTACAGCTAAGGTCCCCAAGTTATGGCTAAGTGGGAAAGGATGTGAGGATCCCAAAACAACCAGGATGTTGGCTTAGAAGCAGCCATCATTTAAAGAAAGCGTAACAGCTCACTGGTCTAAATAAGGGTCTTTGCGCCGAAAATGTAACGGGGCTAAAGCCATACACCGAAGCTTAGGGTTCGTGAGCAATCACGAGCGGTAGCGGAGCGTTCTGTAAGCTGATGAAGCCATACCCGTGAGGGGTGGTGGAGGTATCAGAAGTGCGAATGCTGACATGAGTAACGTAAGGGGAGTGAGAGACTCCCCCGCCGAAAGTCCAAGGGTTCCTGCTTAAAGCTAATCTGAGCAGGGTTAGCCGGCCCCTAAGTCGAGGCAGAAATGCGTAGACGATGGGAACCACGTTAATATTCGTGGGCCTGGAGGAAGTGACGGATCATTGAGGTAGTCCAATCTTATCGGATTGAACGGGCTGCTGCGTGGTTCCAGGAAATAGCTCCTCCTTATAGACCGTACCCGAAACCGACACTGGTGGACTGGTAGAGTATACCAAGGCGCTTGAGAGAACTATGCTGAAGGAACTCGGCAAATTGCACGCGTAACTTCGGAAGAAGCGTGACCCTTTTCCACGCAAGTGGAGGAGGGTGGCACAGACCAGGGGGTAGCGACTGTTTATCAAAAACACAGGGCTCTGCGAAGTCGCAAGACGACGTATAGGGTCTGACGCCTGCCCGGTGCTGGAAGGTTAAGAGGAGGGGTGCAAGCTCTGAATCGAAGCCCCAGTAAACGGCGGCCGTAACTATAACGGTCCTAAGGTAGCGAAATTCCTTGTCGGGTAAGTTCCGACCTGCACGAATGGCGTAACGACTTCCCCGCTGTCTCCAGCATAGACTCAGTGAAATTGAATTCCCCGTGAAGATGCGGGGTTCCTGCGGTTAGACGGAAAGACCCCGTGCACCTTTACTATAGCTTTACATTGGCATTCGTAGTGGCATGTGTAGGATAGGTGGTAGGCTTTGAAACCTGGGCGCCAGCTCAGGTGGAGCCACCCTTGAAATACCACCCTTATCACTATGGATGTCTAACCGCGGCCCGTTATCCGGGTCCGGGACAATGTATGGTGGGTAGTTTGACTGGGGCGGTCGCCTCCTAAAGAGTAACGGAGGCGCGCGATGGTGGGCTCAGAACGGTCGGAAATCGTTCGCTGAGTGCAATGGCATAAGCCTGCCTGACTGCGAGACTGACAAGTCGAGCAGAGACGAAAGTCGGTCATAGTGATCCGGTGGTCCCGCGTGGAAGGGCCATCGCTCAACGGATAAAAGGTACGCCGGGGATAACAGGCTGATGACCCCCAAGAGTCCATATCGACGGGGTTGTTTGGCACCTCGATGTCGACTCATCGCATCCTGGGGCTGGAGCAGGTCCCAAGGGTATGGCTGTTCGCCATTTAAAGCGGTACGTGAGTTGGGTTCAGAACGTCGTGAGACAGTTCGGTCCCTATCTGCCGTGGGTGTAGGAATATTGAAAGGATCTGTCCCTAGTACGAGAGGACCGGGATGGACGGATCTCTGGTGGACCTGTTGTGGCGCCAGCCGCATAGCAGGGTAGCTATATCCGGACGGGATAACCGCTGAAGGCATCTAAGCGGGAAACCCACCTTAAAACGAGTATTCCCTGAGAACCGTGGAAGACGACCACGTTGATAGGCCGGGTGTGGAAGAGCGGCAACGCTTGAAGCTTACCGGTACTAATAGTTCGATCGGCTTGATCGTTCTCATTACTTATGCCCATTTGTGGCGACAATCCGAAGGATTGCGCCGAGATGGTTGTTTGCCCTCGCGGCAGTCGGCTTCGCCGACGCCTCCGGGCAGGGCCTCGCAAAGGCTCGGACGCGCGGTCGCGCTTGCGGACTGCGTCCGAAAACCGCGACGCCAGGCACAAAAAACAGCTTCTCGAGCAACGTGCGCTTTGCCGACCTGGTGGTTATGGCGGAGCGGCTGCACCCGATCCCATTCCGAACTCGGCCGTGAAACGCTCCAGCGCTGATGGTACTTCGTCTCAAGACGCGGGAGAGTAGGTCGCTGCCAGGTCTGCAAAACGCACGTCGCAAGAATCCAAATCTTCTCCCTACAAAACAGGCCCGCCAATCGGGAGCTCGGGCCGCGCAAGCGGCCCTTTCAGTTGGCGGAACTAACTAAGCGCTGACTTGTTGAAAAGTTGACGCGGGGTGGAGCAGCGCCCCGTCCGCCCGCAAAAGGCCGAAGGCCTCGAGGACGGACAAAACAAAAAGTCCGGGCTGCCCGGCCGGCATTCGCCGTCTAATTGACGCGGGGTGGAGCAGCCCGGTAGCTCGTCAGGCTCATAACCTGAAGGTCACAGGTTCAAATCCTGTCCCCGCAACCA
>NZ_JBSPTO010000061.1:0-7445 GCF_053850215.1 Mesorhizobium sp. f-mel | reverse complement strand
CAAATTCACCGTTGAAGTCCGGCCTGAAATGAATACCCAAAGCTTCATATGCTTTCGACGCCGCTCGAATAAAACCGGACCAGTCAGATTGCCGCACACGCTGAATTGGGAGGGGACCTTCCTTGCCGTGAAGTTCGCCATCGAAATCCAAATCGCATTCGAGACGGCGAAAGTAGGGCAGAACGTCGTCCCAACCCCACCCCGTTGCACCGTTTGATGCCCATTCATCGTAATCTTCGGGGGCACCGCGGTTGGCCACCTGGCCGTTGATGCTGGACCCGCCGCCCATGACGCGCGCCTGCTCGTAGTGCGCCGGCTTGCGACCATCCCGGACCGTGGTCACCGCGAGAGACGGCCATTGATAATCAGGATTGAGATAGGCACGCGTGGGACTACCATCGAGAATGTCGTCAGGGATAGCGTTCGGAGGAGTGTCGGGACCCGCCTCGATGAGGAGCACGCGATTTCCCTCGGCTGAAAGCCTGCTCGCCATGACGCATCCGGATGAACCACCACCGACAACGATGTAATCGAGAACCAACGCTAAACCTCCATATCCCCGGCAGGCCGTTTGGGCGTGCCATCGCTCCGACGTCGTTCTCGCGGCGTGCGCCACCGCGCCCCGTGGTTTTCGCCACAATCCGGTGACCTCTTCCGTCCCTGCAATCGCTTATTGACCAACCTAATTGACTGTATACGCGGCACAATGTGTGCGTTTGTGGACGGAAAATGGGCCAACACATCTCCGTACTAACGCTCGATGCCCCCGTTCCATTCGAGGCGTCGCAATACTTACAGCCGCACTTGCAGTCGCGCGATGTCGGCAACCCTGAATGCGCCGCAGATGCAGAGATCGACGTCTCCGCGGTTCAGGTTGCCGAAATCTCTCAAGAGCGTTTTAAGACGCCTCGGCAATCTGAGCCCGAGTGTCGCGGTCCAATGAAGCGGCCGATCCAGAAACAAGGACAACCAGCCATTTCTATATCGGACAATACTTTTGATGAAAACAGGATAGATTTCGGGCTTGGCTTGGATTTTTTTGTGAGGATTGGAACAAAAGGAAAAGAAGGTCGAGCCGAGGTGTTAGCGTCGGTGGCGTTGAGTGCCGCTTTTCAACGGCTTTGGGCTCGAGAATGCGTCACGGGACAGACGTCTGTCGCAGGGGCCAAAGGTCATGCAGCGCACATGGAGTAGCTGCCTTGGGGTCTTCGACCCCTGCTGCGCGCAAACGGTCCGCGAACTGGCCAAGAACCGAGCGGGCAACCTCTTCCGGATCCACCGCTGGGTCACGGTGGAGGCCCTCGTGGATCCGGTCGAGAAACGAATTCCGGCTTCTGCCTATGGCGCGACGGCCGGGACGCCAGCCCTCGTAATAGAAGCCGCGCAGCAAGGCTGGCAGGTGTGCGCCCATGTAAACGGCCTCCTCGCGACCCAGGCAGTCGCGGAGGGCGTGCAGCGTCGTAATCAGGGCTTGGTAGACCCGCTCTCGTTCACGCCAGCGGAGTCTCCGCGCCAGATCGCCAATCCAATTCTGGGTTGCTTGCAACGCGTTATCGAGGTCATAGATCATGCACATGAGCATTCTCCCTGGAGCTTGTCAGGACCGGCGCTGCAGTCTGCTTCAAAGTACCGCGTGAATCCCATGCGACCAAGATTTAAACAATGTGACAGTATCGTTGCGAGGCCAGTTCCAGGTCGCCGCGCTATCGCGCGATGGCAGGACGAATCAGCTTCTGGGAGAGCTCTTCCATGGCACCACGCCGAGGTGCGCCGCGCACGTTTGAGAAGGGCAGGCATTTACTGCAACTCTCTCGCGCGACCGGCGCCATTGCCGCTTTTAATTGACTCGCACATGCGCAACATTACTTCCACGACAGTAAAGACCTGATGCCCTTGCTGCGACGTCAAGCGAGCGTCCACATCAGGATAGATGAAAAACGGCAGCGAGATTCGCTCAGTCGGACCATTGTGCTCGACACGGTGGGGCGTACTCTTGAAGCGGTTGTCGCTCAAGGCCTGAAGCATGTCGCCCAGATTGACGACGAGGCTGTCGGGCAGGCTCGGCACCGGAGCCCAACGACCGTGGAACCACCCCTGCAAAGAGGGTGTGGGGAGTTCCTCCTGCAGCAGCAGGGTGAAAAAGCCGCCGTCGGTGTGCTTGGCGGCCACGCCGCCGCTGGATGGATAACGGATCACACGTTGGCCGAGCGTCGGCGGGCTGAAGTGCCGTTGGAACCAGCCCAGTTCCATACCGATCAGGTCGGCAAGCGCGTCCCCGAGGTGCGGGACAACCCCGCTGAGCACCGAAGCCTGCAAAGCAAGCAGGCTTCGCGCGAACCCCGGAGCCAAGGCGTCATCCGGCAAGCGCGTACGTCCCGCAAAGGGACGCCTGTCGCTCTCGTTCTCAATTCCGAGATCAAATACCTCCTTTGGATCGGGGCCGGCCTCTGGATGCAGCACCTCGCCGTGCAACGGACTGTATCCACGGGCGATTGTGGGGTACACGTCTTGGAAGGCGTAGCCATAGCGTTCCTTGGTCGACTGCGGCAGCGCGAAGAAGCTCCGGGAACTCTGGATCGCTTGCGCTATCCGTTCTTTCGAGATTCCGTGCTCGACAAGGTAGAAGAACCCATACTCTTCGCAGGCCGCGCGCAGGCTTGCGCGCTCTTCATTTCGCGTTGCGTCGGCTTTCAGTTTCGCCAGTGAAATCTGCGGTAGCGTGGTCATAGCATGATCCGATTCATTCGGTGTTGCGGAAAAGAGTGGCGCACGGCGCCTCCTCAAGCCTGTACAGTAGACACGTGGCTTTGTTGGGCGGTAAAGTCACCGTGGAGATGCGCTTCAGCCTTGTTCTACCATGTCTGATTAATAGCCAAGTTTGTACCAGCGAGAAAGCACTATAAGAGCCTGTTTGGTGAAATAATGTTTCGTACGCTTCACACTCGCTTAATAATGTAAGCTGTTAGAGGTCAGAATGCGCGAACGAATATGTTTTATAAAACCCCGGCCCAACCAGGAACTGTCAAACGGTTTGCGTAACTGCCGGCGTCCAATTTGGGGTCTGGCTCAATTCGATGATTTGGCATGAGGGGTGGGGCTGTTTTCCGAGGGGCGTCCCTGATCCCGGCGCAAGCTCGTCCGCCAGGTGATCCCGGGTGAGCGGACAGATGTGTTCGGGATCAGGTTCCGTTCGATAGCCCGCAAAAGAAGCGAGGCGGATCTTGATCCGTGGATCATCGGAGGCAGCACGAGTCTCATCGCGTCCCCGACGGTATCACTCGCGACAGCCGTCCGTGCCGCGATCAACGAACCTGGTCAACGGCCAGACGGAAGGTCAAATTACGAAGCTTTTGGGCGCCAGATGTATGGGCGCGGCAAGCTCCACCTTCTGCAAGCACCGGCTTCCGCGACCTCATGCTGCTCCTAACCTCTCTTCCATATATGCCTTCTTCGAGGAGGACAGCGCGGTATAGCAAGATAGGAACGGGATCGCGTCTGTTAGCGTCGACTCCTCCAACTGATCGAGAAGGCTCCCCCGGAATCTTCAAAGCTGTGCTCATCGTATCTATAGGTGTTAGCTGTTTGATCCCGGGCTTTAATGCGCATCCTTGTCAGCCGAATCAAGGGATGCGCTATGGGACAGGTTCTACACGGCCGCCACGACGACAGAGGCAATCCGTCGAGCAATACAGAATAGTCGAGAGAGCCCGAAGGCGCTGGCCAAGCGCTACGGGATCGATCAGAAGACGGTTCGAAAGTGGAAGAACCGAAGCTCGACCGCCGATCTTCCGACAGGCCCCAAGGAACCGAAGTCGACGGTGTTGTCTGTGGAGGAAGAGGCGGCCATCGTCGCCTTTCGCGAGCACCAATGACGCCGCAGACGGTTCATGGATCCCTGGCCAGCGCCGCCTCGACTGGCTCGATCTCCGAACCGACGGGCGGGATGGCCGGAGTAGGCCGTGGCAGAAAGTGTTGTGCTAACATGTCGACATTCGCGCTTATCGTCGATCCGTGACGTGTTTGCGGATGACACGACGCAATAATGGTGCCAAAGAAAAGACCGATGCAGATCAAGGCTATGTCGCATACCCAACATCGTCGTACATTTGTGTCTGCGGGGTCGAATGCCCGGTTGTTAGGCCTGAGCAGTACATCCGCATAGTTTTGTTCGCACACAAGCCGATGGCGGTGGAGTGGACGTCACGATCGAGGGGAAGAACGAGTTCGGTGACGTTTGTTATCGGGAAAATTCGTATTCACAAAAGCCACCAGGCGAACATGGGTTCCCTCTTTCGCCGGATCCGCCCTGGTGATGCGGCTGAGAAAAGTATTCCTCTCGGGTCATTTCGTAGTATTGACATGGTTTGCCGTCATACAAGCGGTCGCTAATATAGCGAAGACCAAGCTTCTTGGCAGCCTTCTCTGACCGCGTATTGCCGTGCTCAATGAAGGCGATAACCTTTTCTTTGGTCGAGTTTTGTAAGGCATGCGTGATTGTGAAGCGTGCGGCCTCCGGACCCAAGCCTCTCCCTATCCTGTTTTGGAAAAATGCATAAGCAAATTCGAGATTATTGGTGTCCTCATAGTCACGCAGGCCACAGCGACCAATGAAAATCGGACCATCATTGATCTTTTCGTATACCATCCAATCGCCAAAGCCGTTCTTGCGCCACTGAGCTAATAACCAACCGAGCCTCTTGTGAACATCCTCAGTGGTCTGTGGCACATTCCTGTAGATCGCCTTCTGAACCAGCGGATCGTTGTGCAGCCTGAACAATTCCGCCTCGTGTTCGGGTCGTAAGGAGGTGAGGATCAAACGCTCGGTCTGATATGTGATCATCGGTATTCTCCCAATCTGGCCGGGCTGTGTCGCGATCCGGCCTGATTGATTCAGGAGCGGCTGCTGGTACCCATCTTGGTTTGATCTACGCGGATCTGCGTGGCTTCACATTAGCAATCCGCACAGATGCACGCACCTACCATGGCTGGTGGGGTCTGCGGCCGGCGGATACCCGCTGGTTTGATCCCGGATCTGCGTGCTCCACGTATAGCAATCAGCACAGATGCACGCACTCACCATGGCTGGTGCGGTCTGTCGCAAAAACCCGACCAAGAGTTATCAAGAGCCAAGTTGATTTGCCTTCACGCGGGGCGCGCCAGGGCTACGGCAACGGCGGCTCGCTTGAAGCGTACCCGCTCCCAGAGTTTGAGTCCCCATGTCCCGCAGGCTGCTGTCGGCCGAGCTGCGGGTCAGGATGATTGTCGCCGCCTCGCAGAGAAGAGAGGCCAAAGTGCCAGAACGGCGCAGGCATATCCACCGCGCAAGTAGAGCCGACCGTGAACCAAACTCGTCAATCAGAGCATGTGCAGGACCAGATGAATCGCTGGATGGAACGATTCATAGTATGCGTTGTCCAACGTGCGTGTGGCGGTCTCCCGATCGGAATCGCCTCAGGCTTGCTGCCTGGCACGCTCAACTTTTTCTCGGTCTCCAAGGTCACCAATAGCGTCTCACGTCCGACATCCCACGTCGCTCTGTCGGGTCCGCGACACAAAATTCGTGATCCGATCTCGGGTCTGGCCTCACGGTTAGCTACTGAAAGGAATTACAAAATTCTAACTCTGGCCCGATCAGCGAATTGGCACGAGGTTTGCGAGCTCAGTTGCGAACCGGTGGAAGCCGCCGATTGGCATCATGTCGGCGGACACCACAATCAATCGATAGAAAAGAACTATGTCAGAACCGCGTCGGGATTTCATTCTACGAAAAGGGCACAGCAGAACCCGCAAATGCCTCCGACTCGTCACGGACAGGACGAACTTGCGCCTGACGGTCTCCCTCTGCCGATTATTGATCCCACCGACCTATCGCAGCACATCGATCAATCTCCGTCCCTAGGGACCGGAACACTGCAGTCGCTCGTCGGCGCAGTGGACCCTGCCGAAAAGGAATCTGTAAATGAGAAAATTCGTTGCGGCCAAGCTTCATGGCATCACTGTGACAGACGCCAATTTGAACTATCACGGTTCAATAACTCTGGATCCAGATCATTGCGACGAGGCGCACATTTTTCCAATGGAATTCGTTGAGATCTGGAATAAAGCTTCAGGTGCGCGAATCAGCACGTATGTCATTTACGGCGAACGGGGTTCTCGTTGCTGTGTGCTGAACGGAGCTGCTGCTCGCACCTGCCAGGTTGGGGATGAGATAATCGTTTGCTCCTCCGCATACATCCAGGAAGATCACATGGTAGACATCAAACCGCGAGTGCTGACATTCCACCGGGACAATTCTGTCCGCGACCGCATGTTCTACGATGGTGGGATTAATGATGATGGAACGATGACGTTCGTGGTGCGCGAGGGCTCTCCCGGGCGGTAACCCACAAGAACCCAGGTCGGGCCAATTACTGATAGCTCCGGTGGAGGGGACTGGGCGGTGAAGACGCAGTCAGTGGCGTACCCGTCCGTTATTACCTGATCGGCCGCCGGCACTGGTGCATTGTCCAGCTCGCACCTGTTCGGCCAGCTGCCCACCGAGCCGAATCGGTTCTGCCCATCGGACAGCATCGACCTTGGCACGGATCTGAAGAACGCCCTTCCGAGCGAATTCTGATCCAAGGAGGACAGCATCTCGATGAAGAGCGGGCGAGGGATCCAATCTCCGCAAAGAATCATCAAGAGAGCTGCTTTGACCGGCACGTCGAAGATGATGCTGTTGATCCTTCGCACCAGGCTGGCACCTTCGATCCAAGTTGCAGCCAAATGCCAGAGCTGGCGATTCAAATGGATCAGGTCAATCCCGTCTATGCCTCCCGGAGGAGTACAGATGGTACATCTTCGAAATCACTTCACAGAACCTTTGCAACGGCAGATCGCTGACAATGATACCTTTCACAGCAACCGGCTGGGGTCAGCCGCGGCGAAATAGGTTGGAGGTAACGTCCAATGACCAGTAAAGCTCTCATCCTGGTTGAAGGCCATGAAAGGGGTAACGGTCTGCGATACCTCCAAGCGGCCCAACGTCTTGGTTTGCATCCAATTACCCTAGCGGCCGATCCAACACAGTACAATTATCTTGCGGCGGAACAGCGAGAGGCAATCCATGTCGATACGACCGATCTCGATGCACTGATCCGCGAATGTTCCCGGCTGGGTGAGACCTTTGAGATTGCTGGTATCACTGGCTTTGCGGGCGTCGACGAGTCGGTCTATGCGACAGTTGGCAAGCTCTGCCGACATTTCGAATTACCGGGACCGAACCCCGCATTCATCGAACAATGCTGTGACAAATTCTCTCAACGTCAGCTCCTCGCGGACGCCGGTGTTCCAGTACCGGCTTATCGCTTGGCAGCGAACGCGACGGATGTTGAACGCGCAGCCGCGGAGATAGGCCTTCCGGTGATTGTTAAGCCAGCGGTAGGCAGCGGTAGCCTCGGGGTCCG
>NZ_JBSPTO010000060.1:0-7611 GCF_053850215.1 Mesorhizobium sp. f-mel | reverse complement strand
ACGGGAAGCACATTTGGCCGTCTTCGCCGAGGATACTGGTCGAAGAATTCGCACAAGGCCCCTTTTACAGCGCGGAGATAATGGGAAATGAGGTTATTGGGATTGTCGCCGTTGACTTCGGCCCCCCACCGCATTTCGTCTTCAGTGAGTCCACCTTTCCTGCCCCGCTGACGGACAACGATCAAGAGCGTATCGTAGGTGTTTCGCTGTGCTGCTTGCAAACTCTCGGCCTTGGCTGGGGGCCAACGAACGTCGAACTCCGGTGCACGGAGCGTGGTCCCGTTGTCATTGAAGTGAATCCGCGCCTTGCTGGCGCGCTCGAGCCTCAACTGGTCCAACTTGCTTGCGGTGTCGATCTCATTACCGAGCACATAAACCTCGTCATCGGCGAGCAATGGGATTTGCGCAGAAAGCATTCCGACACGGCGGCCGCACGGTTCCTAGTTCCTGACCGCGATGGCACCCTCGAGTGGATCGGTGGCGACAGTCGGGCGACTGCCGTGCCAGGCGTCGCCGAAGTGAAACTGTATGTTGAACCCAAGACGCCGATCGTCAGGAAAGGCGATTACCGGGACTGGGTCGGCCATGTCATCGCCGTTTCACCTAGCCTTGCTCAAACCAAGGCGATTGTTCAACGCGCCGTCGACTTAATCGATTGGTCGATCACGCCACTTGGCGAACAGGAACAATCTGGGCCGCTCACCTCTCGAACCCGGCCATAGTGGCCGTTGCCGCTGACCAGGATGCGGATGGCCGGCCAACGGGCGCAGATTCGCCGGACCAGACCGCGCAGGTGGCTGCGGATCTCCTGGCTGGTCGGGTTTTGCCAGGACCCAGGACCATGGTGAATGCCGATCGCACCGTGCAGTCAGGACGCGATTCAGATTGGGCCACCTCATCCCCTGGTCCCATATGGGAGGGCGAAAATCCCCAATAGAAGCGTGGCCCTGCTCAATACGTCAAAACTCCAGACACATCGAAAGCTCCAAAGCGCTTGACCTCAACGAGCCGAATAGAAAAGCCCTAATACTCGATTCCGGTTTCCCAAATTTGCGGTCGCGTAGCGATACTGAAAAATAAATTTAAGTTAGCGTAACTTTGCCAGCTGCAGGCATATAGTAGATCTTTGCCAATGCAGATTTGCTGAGGACTACTCGTAGCGCCACTCCCGCGCCAGTGACAACATCTTGCGCAAACGAGGCCGATGAGCGACGTCGAGGAGACACCTACCCTTTCTCCAAGAGAACAGGAGTGTATCCTATGGGCGGCACATGGTAAATCATCGTGGGAAATAGGTAAAATTTTAGGTATATCCACGAACACTGTGAATTTTCACATAAGGAACGTAATGAGAAAGATGGAGACTTCCAGTAGAACCACCGCGGCCATAAAGGCAATAAAACTTGGAATTATCGAATAGAAAGATGTTGGAAACGTATTGGACACCTCGAACAGTCTCGCACTCAGGAACGCATTTTCCCGCCTTCTCAGATTGCCCGACGCACCGGCTTCAGGTGCACTGCTGAATAGTCATGCAGGTGCCATCGCCGGATTCCGGTGATCTTCCTGTTTTCGTTAGCATGGCCCATACGGTGCGCCATCTTGTTAGCCAGCCCGATGGCCCACCATGCGCGAGTCTTCAATGAACTCTGCCAGACGTCGCAAATAGCCAATGCTTGTGGGGCAACATAGCCGACCTCGTAAAGATGGGCACGAACGTTGACCAAATCAGTGCGCTGGTTGTTCCCGGGTGCAAAATACAATGGCCTGGGACTGCTGCCATTCCGTCTTCGGTTCGACAAGCCCATCGTTTGCCGTTGCGCCGCTTCGACGAGTCGTCTCTCTCCGCATCCCCGGCATCTTTCTTACGCCACTTGATGATCGTGAGGTCGCAATAATGTGGAGAAACGCATGCAGATTGGTTGATTTGTAACGTTTCTGCCCACATTCCTCCGCATATTCGAAGCGTGTCGAGCCAGGCGAGCAGGCTGGCATCCCGCTTCCATGATGGGGGATGAGCTGTGTTGCCTTCCGAGCTTTTCCAGTGCTATCCGCTTCATTTCCAGATTGGCCTTCGCGTAGTGGTTGGTGGTATATCAAGGCTCATGTGGCCAAGCCGACTGCGGATGACCGTGACGTCGACTCCCGCCGAGACGAGGTGGACAGCGGTGGCGTGGCGGAAGCTGTGCGGCGTCACATGCTTGGTTTGCAGCGATGGCACGGTTTCGGCTGCCGCCTTCACATAAGTTGCCAGCTTGAACCGGACGCCCGAGGCGCCGAGCGGCTCGCCAGCGATTGACGAACAGCTGCCGGTCTGGTGCCCGCGGTTGCCGTTCCAACAGCTTTATCAACAGCAGGATGGTTTCTGGCCAGAGCGGGCAGATACCCTCCTTGCGGCTTTTACCAACAAGGCGCACGCGACCTAGGCTATCGAACCGGATCGCCTCGGGGCACAGATCAAGCGCTTCCTTAATTCGTGCTCCGCTGCTGTAGAGGAACGAGAGCAGCGCTCGGGCAGGCCTTCAAGAATCGAGCGGCTTGGCTGGGCAAGGATCGCCGTTACTTCTGCTGGATCGGATGACAGGGTTCCGATAGGGATCTGGAGGATTTCGACGCACTGGGCAGCGATGCAGGGTCCCTGGTCGCCACAAAGATGCAGGTCCCTGTGCCACAAAGTTGAATAAGCTGCGCATCGCGGCAAGACCGACAGTTCCGCGAGCCGATCGTGCAGCCGCGCTACGTGTTCGATATGCCTCAGAGCAGCCACTTCACTGGCCGCCAGATCGGCCAGAATGATCGTCGCAAACTTCTTTTCCGCGCGTTGTGCGATGAACCGCAGGAACAGCCGCCAGGTATCGCGGTGGGACCGGACCGTGTGGACGGACGCGTTGCGCTGATCAACAAACCATTCGTAGAAGAATGCGCGCATCTAAGGAACGGGTTGGCCTTGCTCATGACCGGCACCTCCCGCTCAAGCGCCGACGGCCCTGAACCGTTCGTTGGCGAGGTGCAGCAGGTCCTGTGTGACCGTAATTATAGAACAGAGTGGAGTTGATATCCCAGTGACGGGCACATCCGGTTCCATGCTCCGATCGAGAGTCCGCGAACTTAGCGACCGTTGCAGCAGTGATAGTCGCGACAACGCTCGGCCTCGCGATTTCATTGCCGCTGTCGCGGTGCCCGGAATTTGACAGCTCCATGTGATACCGCTCGAACAGTTCGGTGGTGAAGCGGATGGCGGTGTCGTGCGGACCTATAGCTCAAGCTTACAGCATGGGACGGCATGGCGGTGGCGCCTTTTCGGGCAAGGACCCCTCAAATGTTGATCGTTCGGCTGCCTATGCGGGCCCGCTACGTCGCCAAGAATGTCGTGGCTGGGGGGACTTGCGGAGGCCTGCGAAGTGCAGATTGCTTACGCAATCGGCGTGGCCGCGCCGGTTTCAGTTTTCGTCAGCACCTTCGGGACGGCGACGATTGAGGAAGTAAGGATCGAGCGCCTCATTCTTGAGCTGTTCGATCTTAGAATAGACCCAAAGTCTCGGCTCACTGGCGGCCGGACTGGTGATCCAGCAGATCGACCCAAGGCCCCGGCAGAACCTGCACAAAGAGGCCGAGCAGGCGGGGCTGCTTGCACCCGGACACTTCATCGCTCGAGCCAGTAGGTTTGTTCCTAAATGTCGGAATCAAAGGGCGGCAGTTCGCACCGCTTCTGGACCTCCCGTCAGACAAATAGCACTGGCGCGCGTGCTTTGAAGGGTGGCGCCACGAGCAGAACCATGCCTCGGCCCCTCAAACTCGCTTGACCTCGAGGTGCCACCTGTAGTCCGGGCTAGCGATTGCCGAGGAGCCAGCGCAGAACAATCCAGATGCGTTGCCAGAATGTGAATGCGTGCATTTTCTCGATATGCCGCTGGTCGCGCGCGCGACTCGCCTGAACCTCGGGGTCGGACACCGAGAGTAGCCAGATGATGCGCCCGCCCTGGATCAGATAGTGCGAACGGCAGGCGAACTCCCGGTTGCCGACTGAGGGCGATATGGTGAACGAACTTACAGTTTGCATAAGCCGCCAACCTGCCGGCTTGATGGGCAAGACGACTCGCGATCCACACCCACAGGCGCAAAGGTGAACGGAAGACCGAAAGTCATCGCTGTAGTAAAATTTACCCGGCTTGAGCTCGTCGGGAAACCGCTCGCAGGGAACCAGATCCAAGGCGTCGGTCGGGTAGGTCATGCCAGCGTCTCTCTGAAAATCTTCAGGCGGTCCAAGTTCATCAGCAAATTGTAGCCAGGGTCGGTGTCGGCATAATAGCCGAACCTCTTCTTAAACAGGATAACCGCGAGTGCGGCATTAAGGGCGTTGAGCTCCGCAATCTGAATATTCGTTTGATACTCACGGTCGGCCTCGACGACCATCGGGAGAATGTATTCGGCGAGCACGGCTGACCGAGTTTCATCGTCGACAAACGTCGCGCGGACCCTGCCATTGAGCGGTCCATCGGTGCGCTGCAGTCCCATTCCGACGTCGATGAACGGTTTCCCAAGGCCATTCAGAAGCTCGACGACCTTCGCGCGGCTCTCACCCTTGTCGACGCAAACAAAGACGAAGTCGCAGTCCGGAATTGCTCCCGGTGTGTCTTGGCTCACGCGAATAGACTGGCCCGTCACGCCCGTCCGGAAACTGGAATATCGCTCGACGTAAAGACCGACCTTGCTCTTCTTGAAATCATCAAATCGTGTCGTTCCGGGTGATCTGTAGGAGTTTTTGACGACGTATTCGCCATCATCAAAGAGGTTCAATGCTTTGACTGGAGTTTTTGACAGAAAATCGAGCACATATGAGCCCGTGCCGCCGAGGCCGACGATCCCGACCTTAAGATCGGAAATCCGACGATTGAGTTCGTGAAGCTCGGCATGGGATGAATGCGTGTCAGGAAAGTTGAACGGACTCTGGATGTCGCCACCAAAGTCG
The DNA here is from genome assembly GCF_053850215.1 of Mesorhizobium sp. f-mel. Lineage (NCBI taxonomy): Bacteria > Pseudomonadati > Pseudomonadota > Alphaproteobacteria > Hyphomicrobiales > Phyllobacteriaceae > Mesorhizobium > Mesorhizobium sp. f-mel. Next base: position 2,642 of record NZ_JBSPTO010000060.1, on the reverse strand, counting down.
ACGTCGAGAAACAGCTGATCCGCTTCCGGAAATTTATACACTGCCGGACCCGAGATCACTTGATAGTATTGCTCGAACTTCTCGGACAGGGACCCATAGTCGCGCATCTCGCCCGGGGCGGCCGCGAGCTTGTGAGAAAAATAATAACTTGAATAATTATCGTCGAAAATCAGCGTCCTGTTTGCGCCACCCCCAAGAACGTCGAGAAGCGGTTGTCCATCGAGCCCGCACGGATCCTCCCCGAGGAAATACATCTGGTGATTGGCCGGCAACCCTATTTCTGTTTCACTAGTCAGGTTCAACGGGTCCGCTATAAATCCGCGACGAAGCTCGCCACGGCAATTCAAATAGGGAACCGCCATAACGAGATAATTTGCACGAATGGCGAAGCGGCGTCCCTTCACTTCAAGGCGCGCCAAGCTTCCGTCAGGAGCGACCAGTGGGGAAGACATCAAAGCGCATCTCCTTCTTTCCTTTGACGCTCCCGCCAAAGGGAAGAACGTCATCCGGCTTATCGGAATTGGAGCCCCGCTCGTATGTGACCGAGTACCCGCGCACCTCTTCGCCAACAATGCCGTACGCAATCTTCACCAGATCGGCATGGGAGATTTCCCCTTTTGGCACGTGGTAAGGTTGGGTGTTGACGAAAATTTCGACGGTGTCTGCATTGGGATTTGCCATTTTCAATACCTTGGATGTAGGCCGCGAATGTCTGTGGCCCTAATTCTACTCAGCCGCGCGGCCCCCAGATTGTCACGGAAGCGTTAGCGCTCATGATTTGTCGCGTCAGGATTGTGTCAGGAATTGACGCTCCGGTTTCGGGCCGCTTTGCCATGTTGCGGGACCAAACACCTTGTGTAATTCGGCTTAAAAGACACCCTGCGCGCGCTTGGCCTGCCATTCGGAACTTTCAAATCTCTAGCGATCGCGAGCCCGCCGGCGATGTGAAAATTACTCTCGCTGGAAGCCGATCATCGACGTCCTTGAGAGTTTGCACAAGATTGAGTGCTGATGAACACCTGACGGCGTTTGATCACAGCCACGAAGCTACAACGGGCAGATTGTATTCTCATTTCTCACCTCCAGCCTTCCCTCGGACTAATCCACTCCGAATTTTTTAATGCTCGCATCATAGCAGCGCCAGCTGGCGGGTTACGTCAAATTTCTCGTAATCGCCGCAGTAAAACAGCGTCTCTCCCTGGCTCGGCGCAATTCGCCGCGATCCTGTGGGACGGAATACTGGTCTTTCGCAGAGCCCGATGTGCTCGGCGTCGGAACGGATGGACTGAGTCCCGAGCCCGTCGAGTTCGCCTGGAGGCGGCCCGCACGATTCTCTTCTCGGGTCGGATTTGGAGTACTACAGCTCGTGCGGAATATTTGCTGGCCGGGGATCGGAGCGCCCGCTAGACTAGGCCCGAACGAATCCCCGCCCCAAACGGCTACGTTTTCGCAACGCTGAGTGGTCATCCATGTTGATCTCGAGTTCATCCTGCAGGAGGGCGCGGATAACGGCGGCGATGATTTTGTGTGGGTCGGCTCTCCAGACGAACGGTCTGGATTGCTGATTGTGCTCGGTGATGAAGCGATTGGTGGCAGTCTGGAGATCGACGACGGAGTAGAAGACACCGTGCTTCAGCCGGCGGCGGGTGAGCTTGGCGAAGAAGCCCTCGACAGCATTGAGCCATGAGCAGGATGTCGGCACAAAATGGAAGGTCCAGCGCGGATGCCTGGCCAGCCAAGCGCGTACTTTGGGCTGCTTGTGAGTGGCATAGTTGTCGAGGATCACATGGACGGCCTTGTCGGGCGGAAGTTCGGCCTCGACGGCGTTGAGGAAGCGGATGAATTCCTGATGGCGATGGCGCTGCATATTACGGCCGATCACCGAGCCATCGAGGACATTGAGCGCGGCGAACAAAGTCGTCGTGCCGTTGCGCTTGTAGTCGTGCGTCATTGTCGCCCCGTGACCGCGCTTCGCAGCCAAGCCGGCCAAGTCATCGGCAGGCTGCCCGGCGGATATGACCAGATGATCGGTAAGCAGTTTGATAATGGCGTGGAGCTGTCAGGCGGCGAATGGCAGAAGATCGCAATTGCTCGTGCCTACATGCGCGGTGCCGAGCTATTGATCCTGGACGAACCGACGGCCGCACTGGATGCCCGTTCGGAATCCGAGGTGTTCCGGCGTTTTAAGGAACTGAGCAAGGGCAAGACATCGGTTCTAATTTCCCATCGCTTTTCCAGTGTTCGGATGGCAGATCGTTCGGCAGCGCGTTCTATGCGACCTCTATCCTCGCGCGCCTTGATCCGGCCAACCGCGATGTTGTCGCCAGCAGTCATGTTGTAGCGAACGAAGTCCTGGAAGATCACGCCGATCGAATTGCGCAGTTCATCCAGATCGTACTCGCGCAAATCCTTCCCGTCGAGAAGGATCCGGCCCTCGTTGGGATCGTAGAGGCGCGCCAGCAGCTTAACCAGCGTGGTCTTGCCAGCGCCGTTCTCCCCAACAAGCGCCACCGACCTCGCTCATATGCCCTCCCCGCTGAACCGCCTCCCAGGCCAGAGCCGGGAAGCGGTCAGGCCTATTGTTTCAATCCTTGCAGAGGTCAGCGGTTTTGCTGCCGTCCGGCAGCATCGCTTTGGTGTAG